>DRJK01000102.1 GCA_011052215.1 Gammaproteobacteria bacterium | reverse complement strand
TTACTTGCAGAATTGCCCTTACGGTCCAGCTTTAATTCTTTATCTGGCTGGTTAATATCAAAGTGATCAACATTCTCGGCAATTTTATGCAAATGTCGAATGGCCAGTTTATGAAAAAGGAAAAGCATAAAAAATGCCACAAGAAATGTTTTAATACCATTCGCTGCCAACGTTACCCATAGCTCCTTGTATACATTCCTGTACACATTATCCAGATTAATATCTACTTTCAGTGAGCCGATATTTAATGTTTTTCCCTTGTAAGGGTATGTCATAGGATAGATATGTATTTTTACATTTTTTTCTTTTTTTACCCCTGCTGAAGCCCATAACCTGTTTTTATCATATACCTCCAGATATTGAATATCGGGTATTTTCAGAATGCCATTTAGATGAACCTGTAATTCCTTTTTATCGGCCAGCCATAAATTATTTCTCAGTGAGGATAAATGGATAGCATTAATTTCGGCGAACCGGGAATCGATCAAGCTGATATCATACCTGTATTTCTCGTATAAATGAAAAGCAGTGATGACCAGGGTGATAGCCGAGCTAAACAGGATGGTAGCTGAAATCAGCTTGCCTGCTATTCCTTTATATGTCCAAGGCCGATTATTCCTGGTTTTATTTATCATGCAATTTTTATAAATGCTTTATTATTTTAATGGTGTAAGTATCTTGTCAACGATTTTTTGATAACTGCCATCCTTCTTCATGCCACGTAATGCCTCGGCAATCTTTGGGGCCAGTTTGCGATGCTTTTTATGCAGGTACATAAATTGTACCTTGGATACAAGAATCGGATACAGTAGTTTTACATTATTAATCGGGTGTTTTTTGAGATAAAAAAGCCCCTGCCAGACCTCTGTTAACACCAGGTCGGCTCGACCGTTTTTCAGTAATGTAAATAATAAATCAATATTTCTCACCTTGGTCCGGAACAAGGCATCCTCAGTATTGCGCTCAAGAATTTTCCAGCCATTAACAATGCCCAATGAGTATGGCTTGATGCTTTGCCAGCCATTAATCCTGATGTCAGTTCGCCTGGAAAAAGCAACAAAATTCCAGGTCATAACCGGCTCATTAACACGTATCAGGTTCGGGTAGTATTTATCGATACCGATCACGCGGTCGGCCACACCATCACTGATGCCCTCATTTGCATAGAGCAATGCCCGTTCACTTGGTAATTTATCAAATCTTACATCGTATCCAACCCGGTTCATCACTTCACGTTCCAGTACATTCACAAAACCGGTTCCCTGTGCGTTATGATAAGGCGGATCTTCTGCAATAGCAATAACCAGCGTTTCCCGTGCCTGAACCGTACTTGTAAAATTGATCACCAATATAATCAAGATAGCTAATCCTGCCGAACGCATAAAAATTTAATTCCTGTTCTGAACTGAATGACACTTCAGGTTATCTATCGTTAGAAAACCAATGAACTTCCCCCACAGTTTGCTGTGTGGGAATTGAACCCGCATAGATTATATGCATCTGTTACTGTAGGGTAATTGTTATAAAATAGAATGGCAAATATCATGGCATCTGAATTATCTGAGCGATGCATGCTACCGGAAACTCTGGTTCAACTGGTAATTTTTTTGTGTTTTCCTTCAGCCAATACTCCATGATATAATAATGGTTTATCGTGGTCTTTCCTGAGAAAATCAATCATTATCGGCATAATTCCAATTTTATTTATAACATTTCGAAAACTCCGTCCTGTTCCAGAAGGATAAATAATTTCCATAAATAATAATCGGTTCATGCCGGTTGGATAATAACCTGACTGATCTCACTCGGTGCCAGAAAACGCAGTGGCGGGCCCCAATAACCAGCACCACGACTGACAAAGATCTGCCGGCCACGGGCATGTCGATGTAACCCGGCAATATAAGGTTGCGCTGTCATGATTAATAAACCAAACGGAAAAATCTGCCCGCCATGTGTATGACCGCTTAGCATCAGGTCACAACGATATTCGTCAAGTTCGTTTATCATTCTGGGTTGGTGTGCCAGCACAATGCACGGCTTGTTCTGATCGACCTTGCTATAGGCCTTTGCGGCATCGGGCGGGAAAAGACCCGTACTTGCCCCGATCACATCATTCAGACCGACAAGATTGAATTGTTTATTCCCTTTGCCTATCATTACATGATTATTTAATAACGGGATAATGCCCAGTTGTCTAACATAGCCGATTGCCTCACCCGGCCCATGAAAGTATTCATGGTTACCCAGAATAAAATAAGCTGGTGCCCTCAGGTCTTTAAGTGGATAGAGGTCGTATTCGATCTGACTGACGGGTAAATCCACCAGGTCACCGGTAATAACGACCAGATCCGGGTTCAGCTGATTGGTCTGCGATACAAGCTTTTCGACAAAGTCACGCTTGATCGTCCGGCCAACATGAATGTCAGATAATTGCACGAGATTGAAACGCTCAAACGGAAAATCCTTCACCTTGACCCTGACCTGGTTCACTTCAGGAAACTTGATACCCTGACTGAACCCGCGTAACAGGTATGAAGCGGCCGCTATCAGCATCGTGACATCAAAAATCATTTTCAAGACACGGCGGCGCGACTGATCAAATGGCACTCTTCCGGATACCGTAATCGGCAGGTCATAAATGATCGCCACTACAAATAACATAAAGGTTATGCCAACAAAACTACTGGTCATCATATACAAGGCCGGTGAATCAGGAATGATACCGGTAGCGATATCCAGAATAAAAAATAAATCACCCAGCATCAGGATAATCGGCACGGAAACAAGACCCCTGGCCCTGTTATGCAGGATTACTTTAAAAAAACGCCGCCAGATGTAGATGTTCATCAACGTCATCACAAGAAGAAAGAATGAGGAGAACATTAAAAAGCGCATAATTGCAGTATAAATACTTTACAGGGCAAATCATACGTATATAGGCATCACAGGGCCGGATCATCCAGATACAGTATTGACAAATCGAGTCCTGCATATTATCAATAAGGCTCTGATACTGATACGATCATTTGACTATTTACCATTAACACAGGAATTAAATCATGGGCATGGATCTATTTTCACCCTTTACACTCAGTGACCTGACCCTGGCTAATCATATGGTGATGGCACCAATGACTCGCAACCGTGCCGGCACAGGCAATGTACCGCAGGCAATTAACGTCGAATACTACCGGCAACGTGCTACCGCAGGTTTAATCATCACCGAGGCATCGCAAGTCTCTGCGGAGGGCGTTGGCTACCCCGCTACACCCGGTATTTATACTGATGAGCATGTCACAGGCTGGCAAGGCATTACCGATGCTGTACATAAAGAAGGAGGGCTTGTTTTCATCCAGCTCTGGTATTGCGGGCGAATTTCTCACCCAAGCCTGCTACCAGAACAACAAACACCCGTGGCACCCTCGGCCATTTGCCCGGAAGGTGAGGCGGTAACCTGTGAAGGCATGCAGAAATATGTAGAGCCCCGTGCCCTGGATACCAATGAAATCCCCGGGATTGTGGCCCAGTACAAACATGCTGCCGAACAGGCCAGGGCAGCCGGCTTTGATGGCATCGAAATTCACGCTGCCAATGGCTACCTGGTTGACCAGTTTTTACGTGATGGAACGAATAAACGCACCGACCTATACGGAGGCAGTATCGAAAACCGTATGCGCTTTTTAAATGAGATACTTGATGCCGTCTGTGAAATCTGGCCTGCTAATCGTGTCGGTGTACGCCTGTCGCCGGAAAACGGTTTTAATTCCATGTCAGACTCCAACCCGCAACAACACTTTGAGACTATTGCCAATAAACTGGGTACACGTGGACTGGC
>DRJK01000101.1 GCA_011052215.1 Gammaproteobacteria bacterium | reverse complement strand
TACTGTCCCGTTAACTTTATGAAGCACATATAAATGTGAGGATATGGAATCGGTAAGCCTGATCAAGACCGTCTGCCGCACGGACGCGGCAGCCGGGCCGCCATGAATGGCATGTTTTGCGTGTCTTGATCCGGCTTACCGGTTTCATGTCCGGATTGCGTGTTTGCCCAAAATGCACTTGCCGCTTACATTTCAACTATATTCGTTACATGTTAACGGGACATTAACAGTGAAACCGGGTCTGTTTCATGCTCATACGATAGATTGTATAGGAGATATTGACCACACTGCCATGAACTGACAGGATAGGGCCATGATCAAGATACAACCTGTAACAGCCCTCCAGGACAACTATATCTGGCTGATTAACAAAGAAAACACACCATTCATCGTTATTATTGATCCTGGAGATGCCAAACCGGTGTTATCGGCCATTAACCGGTCCGGTTTTGAACCGCTGGCCATCCTGATCACCCACCATCACAGTGACCATACCGGTGGCGTCAAAGAAATTATTCAAACCCATGATATCCCCGTATACGGCCCCGCCAATGAAGCTATCTCATCGATTACCCACCCGGTATCGGAAGGTGACAAACTTGAGTTTGATGGATTGGGGTATTCCCTGAATGTCATGAATGTGCCCGGGCACACACGCGGCCATCTGGCCTATTATAATGATGACCATCTTTTTTGTGGGGATACCCTCTTTACCGGTGGCTGCGGAATGGTTTTCGACGGAACAATCGGGGATTTATTTCATTCTCTGGTAAAAATAGCCTGCCTGCCCGATAATACACTCGTTTTTTGTGCACATGAATATACACTGGATAATCTGAAATTTGCACTGGTAGTGGAGCCTGAGAACCCCGAGCTTAAACAACGTTACATCCATACCCGTGCGACACGTAAACTTGGCAAACCGACGGTTCCGTCAATACTGGCACTTGAAAAGGCAACCAATCCCTTTCTGCGCTGCCACTTGCCAGGTGTGATCCAGGCAGCAGAAGCCTTTGCGCTAAAGACATTACAATCAGATGCCGAAACATTTAAAGTGGTTCGGCACTGGAAAGATACACTTGATTAACAAAGTTAAAGAAGAAAATGAAAAAATATTCGCTAATAAAAAACAGCATCACGTGGCTATCCTTTACCACCCTGATAATTGCCCTGCCAGCCTGCAACAATTTATTATTAAAGCCAGCGTCGGCCAGCGGCCCGGTAAAACCTTCATCGGATATTTCAGCTAAAAAACCAGAACAGACTACCGCTGTTCAACCCGGGGTGACTACCCGAAATACGGCTGAAACACCCGATTCAGTCACCACGCCACCCATGCTGGCGGATATAACACCTGTCGATGAAATCCCGTTATTCTCACCTCCCTATGAAAACGAACACAGCCTCTGGAAACGTATCGAGGTCGGGATGAAACTGCGTGGCTACGAAACCAACCCCAGGGTAATTGCTCAGATCAAGTGGTTTGCAAGTCACCAGGAATACCTGAACAGGGTTGCTGATCGCGCCGAACCCTTCCTGCACTTGATCATGGAGCAGGTTGAAAATAACAACATGCCGGCAGAAATAGCCTTGTTACCCGTAGTCGAAAGTGCCTTTCAACCATTTGCCTATTCGCATGGGCGCGCCGCCGGACTCTGGCAATTTATTCCCGGTACAGGACGGCTCTACGGGCTGAAACAAAACTGGTGGTATGATGGCAGGAGAGATGTTGTCGCCTCTACCAAAGCGGCGCTGAAATACCTTGGCGTACTACATAAACGCTTCAACGGTGACTGGCTGCTGGCGCTGGCGGCCTATAACTCCGGCGAAGGAAATATATTACACGCCATCAGAAAAAATAAAAGAAAAGGCCGCCCTGCGGACTTCTGGCATCTCGGTCTTTCCAAAGAAACCCGCGCCTATGTCCCCAAGCTGTTGGCCATCAGTGAAATAATAGCCAACCCGCTAAAGTACAATATTATTTTAAACCCCATCGACAATGAGCCGAAGGTTGCCGAGGTCAAGGTTAACTCGCAGATTGATCTTGCTCTGGTGGCAAGGTTGGCTGAGGTTTCACTGGAAGATGTTTACCGCCTGAACCCTGCGTTCAATCACTGGGCCACCACACCTAACAGGGAACACACACTGCTTGTCCCGGTCGAAAAAGAGTCCATCTTTAATGAACAACTTGCAAAAACGCCAAAAAATAAACGTATCCAGTGGAAAAGGCATAAAATAAAAAATGGTGAAACCCTGAGCCATATTGCCATCAAATACGGCACAACAGTCCGGCTTCTCAAGCAGGTTAACAAGGTGCGTGGACACGCCATCCGCAAAGGCCGGCATCTGCTTATTCCGGTAGCAACGCGTACATTATCTCATTACTCATTGACTAAAAATCAACGTAGCCGATCCAGACTTAACCAGACCAGACCCGGGCAAAAAACATTTCACATTGTCAGGATGGGTGACACCTTCTGGGATCTGTCGATGAAATACAAGGTTCCGGTCAGAAAACTGGCTAAATGGAATGGTATGGCTCCGAGAGATATACTCAATCCTGGCAAGAAACTTGTCCTGTGGACCAGGAACAGGCAACGGGCAGCAATCAGCAGGGTACACGCAAGACCCGCCGCCTTAACTATTCGCACCATTCACTACACGGTAAAACGGGGGGACTCGCTGGCGCGCATCTCGGCAAGGTTCCGGGTCACGATCAACCAACTCAGGAAATGGAACGGCCTGATAAAGGGGAAATACCTGCAACCGGGTCAACGACTGACGCTTCATGTGGACGTCACCCGTCAGACATAACACAGACTTATCAGCTCTGTACCACAGGCATCGAAAGACTGTACACCTGGACCGTCATTATATTCTTCAAAGGCATGGCCCCTTGAACCGTCATTATATTCTTCAAAGGCATGGCCCCTTGAACCGTCATTATATTCTTCAGGGGCATGGCCCCCTGGATCATTTGAATGCCTCGGTTAGTACCACTGCTAATGGTATGGACCCAATAAGCAAGAAGGTAATACTTGCTAAGCTACTGATTTTGATGACACACTTTAAAATATATAAAAAAAACTCAAAATCTCCGCAATCCTGTCGATAGTATCTAAGGAACCTCTGATTAATTCTGGACGAAACAGATTGTGCCCAGAAAATACAGATTCAAGGCGTCGAATTGCGCGTAATAGCAAGCTATTGCGAAGATTCGCAACGCAGAAGCTGAATTTTCTGGGTGCAAGATGCGGGTTCATGAGTTGATCAGAGGTTCCCTGAATATGCACAGAACCTGAAAACACCGGAAAAACCGATATGTCACAAGCCACATTAACAGATGACCAGATGCAAAGTGTCATGCGTGGCATGGCCATTCCCGTACAGCCCCAGATTATGGTTGACCTTCAAATGGAGCAGGCCATGCCTGATCCGGATATTAAAGAGATCGCCCGCCTGATCAGCCGCGATGTTGAACTATCCGGCAGTGTTCTGAAGGCCGTGAATTCCCCCTTTTTTGGTTTACGTAACACCATTACGTCCATCCAGAAAGCGGTTATGTTGCTGGGAATAAACAGCGTCATTAACATGGTCAATAGCATTGCCATCCGTTCCGAGCTCTCACAACTGGATAATATGTCGGATGAAGAGATTAATTACATGAATCTTTTCTGGGACGCGGCGCAGGATGTTGCACTGGTATCCACCACCATAGTCAGACAAATAGGATTTATTTCGCCCGATGAAGCGTACACGCTGGGACTCTTCCACAACTCAGGTATACCCTTGCTTGCAGCCAGGCACAAGAATTACCATGAGATTATCAAAGAATCATACAGCGGCAGCACCAAAAGGATTGTTGATGTGGAAAATGAACGGCTCGATACCAACCATTCTGTGGTTGGCTTCTATCTTGCCAAATCATGGAAGCTGTCCCCGGCTATCTGTGATGCCATCGGGCAACACCATAATACTATCGAGCTATTCGGGCAAGGTAACAGCAAGGGGAGTGATGTCATGAATCTGCTCGCAGTATTAAAACTGGCAGAACATATTGTCGGACTCTATAAGGTTCTGGGTAATACCGATACAGATATAGAATGGAACGAGACTCGTGATCTTATTTTCCAGTACCTGTCAATCAGTGAGGATGACTTTGATGAAATCAATATCACCTGTCAGGAAAACGGCATTGGCCTGAATAGTGGCCCCTGAAAATCCCGGCCAACAAACCGGGCTCAGGCGGTCGCGACAGCGAGTTGATTGTTACCCACCAGCCATTCCAGCAATTCGTGAACCGATCGTATTTGTTCTCCAAAGGGTAACGATTCCGTACCCCGAAAAAACAGCCCCCGTTTGACGTCACCCCGCTGTGCTGCGGCAAGTTGTGTTTCGATACAAAACTGGCCTGCGTCCGGGTTCCCATCCTTTAGCCCGCAGTGCTTCAGGCACTCAAGATTTCTGGAGCACTTTGATTTACGTGAATCTGCACGACTACGTAATTTTTTTTCACGTTTCATGTAACGTTCAAGCCACGGGGTCAGTACTGCCCTGGCAGGCAACCCGGCCGCACTGATAAATGTAACAATATCCTCAGGCTTGGCCTGTATGAGAACCTGTTTGAAGTTGATATGTGCATCACCCTCAATGGTAACTGCAAAGGGTGTGCCGATCTGAACCCCGGCATAACCTGCATTCATGAGCTTCTGAATCTGTTCCTTGCTATGAATACCACCAGCGGCAATCAGTGGAACCGAATCCTTTTCAATACCCATTTTTTCAAACAGTAACAATGTTTCTTCCATGACTGTTAAAAAATCGTATTTACTGTCACTGATGTCCTCTATACGGGGAGAACCAAGATGTCCGCCTGCATATTTCGGATGTTCGATAATGATGGCATCCGGAAGCCTGCCCCTTCGTTGCCATTTTTTCAAAACCGCGCGGATACCCCTGATCTCTGACAGGATAGGCATCAACGCCACGTCATCATAGCCCTCTATCAGATCCGGCAAATCCAGCGGTAACCCGGCACCCATAACAATGGCGTTGGCCCCGCTTTTACAGGCCTGAAGAACCAGTTCCTTGTCATGCTTGACTGCCTTCATGACATTGACGGCAATAAACCCTTGTGGGCCGGCTATCTCCCTCGCCAACCGAATCTCGCGATCCAGGGCAATCAGATTGTCCTTCATGAGGACTTCATGATCGCGACATTTATAGTTTTTCTGCATCAGATCATGATGTAGCCTTCTCAGTTCAACGCTGGCAATCGTGCCTACTGCACCTTCTCTGGCGACACTGCCGGCCAGTCTGTGCGCCGAAATCCCAACGCCCATGCCGCCCTGTACAACGGGTAATAATTTATGTCCACGAATATTTAATAAGGGTAAATCGCAATCTATCATCCAGAAACCTTCTTCTGCCATATGTAAAATGTATTATCTATACTGACCTCTGCATTTGTATTGATCTGGATCAAGTAATGAAAAAGGCCGGAAAGAACCATGTCCTTTATAACATATGAAACAGACTCTGACTATATAACCATGATATTTCTATGTTTTTATGCCCTGTCCCCCGGTTTGCTGTTCATACAGAAAGCAGCGCGTATAGTGCTCATCACCCGTCATTCCAGGATATTGCTGACGACACCTGGCCATCACCTCGGGGCAACGCGGGTGAAAGTGGCATCCACTCGGTGCATTAATCGGTGACGGGATGTCGCCTTCAAGCCTGATAACCTCACCCTGCCTGTCCGGATCCAGCTTTGGCACGGCAGATAACAAAGCACGGGTATAAGGATGCATGGGCTGGTTCAGCACATCCTCCACCGGACCCTGTTCTACAATTCGTCCCAGGTACATGACTGCAACATCATGGGCAAGGTATGCAACCACTGACAGATTATGGGTAATAAACAGATAGGACAAACCCAGGCTGTCCTGCAACTGCTTTAACAGATTCAATATCTGCGCCTGCACAGATACATCCAGGGCACTGGTCGGCTCATCACAAACCAGCAGTTTGGGGTTCAGGGCAAGGGCCCTGGCAATACAGATACGCTGCCTTTGTCCACCTGAGAATTCATGTGGATAGCGGCATTTCATGTCCGTTGTCAAACCGACCTGCTCCAGCAACTCATCTACCCTGTCCGCTCTTTCATCCGGAGACGGATATAAATCCTGTGCCAGCATGCCTTCTTCAACAATATCGCTGATACGCATTCTGGGGTTCATTGATGAGTAAGGGTCCTGGAAAATTATCTGGATATCGGATCGGCGTTTTCTCAACTGCTCACCCTTGAGCTGGTCAAGCGACTGACCTTCGAAGGAAATATCACCGGATGTGTACTCACGCAAGAGTTGCAGAATCCCCTTGCCAACAGTCGTTTTACCACAGCCCGATTCACCAACCAATGCCAGCGTTTTACCTTTCTTCAGACTCAGATCCAGATCATCTACAGCATGAACATAACCGACGGTTCTCCTGAATACCCCCCGCTGGACAGGAAAATGAACCCTCAGGTTGCTGACCTCCAGCAATAGCCCGTCTGTACCCGTATTATTTGTTGTTGCACCATTTGATAGAGTACCCACTGATACTGTTTTCTGTTGCGGATAATGGCATTTCACCCCCTGCAAATCAGATAACTCCCTCCACACAGGCTCCTGCGTTATACACAAATCCTGTTTTTGCTCACACCGTGGGGCAAACCGGCAACCACTAAAGTCCTGCGATAAGGAAGGGACGGTTCCGCTGATTATCTCAAGGGTCTCCGACCTTTTGTTGATATCCGGCAATGCACGAAATAATTTCTGGCTGTAGGGGTGGGCCGGTTGATTAAAAAACAGATGACGTCCTGCATCCTCGACCATCTGACCGGCATACATAACACCTATCCTGTCTGCCATTTGTGCCGCAACCCCGAGGTCATGTGTTATTAATAAAATAGCCATGCCGGTCTTTTCCTGCAAATCCTGTAACAAGCTCAGAACCTGTAACTGGATAGTGACATCCAGTGCCGTCGTCGGTTCATCTGCGATCAGCAATTCGGGTTCTCCCGCCAATGCCATGGCGATCATCACCCTTTGTTTCATTCCTCCAGACAGCTGATGCGGGTATTCACGAACCCGGTTTACGGGGTCTGGAATACCCACCGAATCAAGCAGCTCGAGGATACGGGATTGCCGCTGATTACCTGACAGCTTTTTGTGTCGTCGCAAGACTTCACCGATCTGGTCCCCTACTGTCAGCACCGGGTTGAGTGAGGTCATCGGCTCCTGGAAAATCATTGCAATACGATTTCCACGGATATTACGCATTGTGACTTCAGAGTAGCGGGTCATATCCTCTCCATCGAGATAGATATGACCATCGACTACTCTGCCTCCCGGCGCGGGCAGCAGCCCCATTATCGCCAGGGCGGTCATCGATTTACCACAGCCGGATTCCCCCAGCAGGGCATAGGTCTCACCTTTCTGAATGGTGAAAGAAACACCGTCTACAGCACGCACAGGGTGGCTGCCACCCTCAATCCATGCCTTGAGATCATCAAGTTGTAATAAAGGTGGCGTCATTATTCAGTATCAATCTCTGAACCCAGTTCCAGGATAACCTTCTTGATGGCAACGCGCTGCTGAAAAGGTAATTTCAACCAGGCCAATGCCAGTTCAAACGCTTCCTTGTCCACCAGCGGGGTATCTTCAACCACGATTTCCTCGGCTTCATTTTTGGCTTCGAAATAACTCTGGCCTGAGCCCTTTATAAATTTGGAACCTACCCCGGACAGCAACCAGTTTGAACGCACATCCAGAAGCTGTGAAATTTTTACCAGTTGAGAAGTCTTTGGAAATTCTTCACCCTTCAGCCAGCTCCCTACTTTCTGGGGTGATAATTTAAGTTCCTTGGCCAACGCAGACTGCCTGCCGTGCCCGATTCTGGGATAACTGATATCATCGAGTGCCTCATTCAGTCGCCGTGCAAATTTTTCTTTTTCACTTTTCATACTGCATCCTCTATTACATCTAGTTGTAGCGAAATCAATTTTAACATAATCACTAACCACGAGCAGACTGCATGTGATTCACATGCTGTTGTCTGTAATCAAAATCATGCCGATGACTGGTGAGGATCAAAGGCATCCCTCACTGCATCAGAAAACAAGTTTGCCGCCAATACCAAAATAAACATAAAACTGAATGCCGCCATCAATGACCACCACACCATTGGCTCCCTTGCCATTTCAAGACGCGCCCCGTTAATCATATTGCCCCAGCTATCTGTAGATGGGTCAACACCCACCCCCACATAAGACAAAACAGCCTCGGCCAGTACAAGGCCGCTGAAATCCAGAACGACAACAATCAGCACGATGTGCATAATATTTGGCACAATATGCCGACTGATGATTTTTACATGCCTGACGCCAAACGACTTTGCTGCCTGGATGTACTCCAGTTCCCTGAGTTTGAAGGCCTCGCCGCGTAACAATCGACACAGACTGGTCCAGCTTGTAATACCCAGAATAAAACACAGCGCCAGCAAACGTAAATCCGCTCGTTCTATTGATGTCCCGAATAATTCCTGATGATTGGAAATATAGACCTGAATGGACAATATTGCCGCTGCTATCAGCAATACGCTCGGAATTGAACTCAATGTCGTATAAATATACTGGATCACATCATCAACCCAGCCCTGATAATAGCCGGCTGCCACACCCATCATGAGGGCAAAAGGTAACATCACCATGGTCGTCAGGGTTCCGATAACCAGGCCGGTACGGATGCTTTTTAATGACTGGTACAGAACATCCTGCCCAACCTTGTCAGTACCAAAAACATGATATGCCGTGCCCGCATTAATAACAAACATGATCATCAGCACAATAACCAGCACAGTCAGGCCTGCGGTACGCAATGGCAATGAAGTCTGGCCCTTCAATATGGGCAAGGCAATATCTGAAAATTTCCGGCCCTTGCGAAACGAATAAACCAGCATGAACAAAGCCACCAGCACACCCCAGATAACAACGCCCTGCCAAAATGATGAAAACAGCTTGAACAGGATATCATCCTGTTTTTCAGTTTCAGGATCAGCCAGGTGTGCCCCACCGTATTTAAGACGTGGGTAAACACGCCGACTGCCACCGCCAGGCAAGTCAATACTCTCCTTTGAAAACAGATGCGTTGCAAACGGGGCCGAATAGGTTTTCTCGACATTGACGTGAATGTCACGTGTTATCACATCCAGCAAACTGCTGACCTCAACCGAATACTGAACAGGGCCTGCTGCCTGCCCTGACAGGGGAAGACGAAAATGAATGGAATCCAGCATCCCGACCAGTATGAATGCCGACAGTAATACTGCTGAGGCCATTGCCATCTTTCTCCTGAATACAGCCTTCCACGGGCGCAGCAAATGTTCCTTGCTCCTGATGTACGACACCAGAAAGAAAACCATCGCCATCAGGATAAAAATAAATATATCTGTCCACAGATAAAGTGACTGGAGTGCAAAAACAATCGGCACTACATATAGCAGTATAAAGATTGTCCCCAGACTTGCCAAAGGCATCATAATCCAGTTATTTGCCAGGCCTCTTGCCATCAACCCAGCCTTACCCTTGGATCAACCATCGTGTAGGAAATGTCGGTTAGCAACAGACCCGCAATGTACAAAACGGATCCGAGAAATACCATCGACCTGACGATGGCAAAATCCTGGCTCTGGATAGCATCAATTGTATAGCTGCCCAGGCCAGGAACGCCAAAAAATGATTCCAGTAAAAGACTGCCCATAAATAACAACGGAATAATTACAACGATGCCTGTTAATATCGGAATCATCGCATTTTTAAGTATATGCCTGAAAAGCACCCGTATCTCGGAAAGACCTTTCGCACGTGCGGTACGAACATAATCCTTGCCTATCTCTTCAAGAAATATCGTCCGGTACCAGCGTGTACTGGAACCGATACCGCCTATCACACCAATAATGACGGGCAATACCAGGAATTTGAATGCACTAAAGCCGGTGTCATAACCGGAAATAGGTACCAGTTGCATAAGCTTGCCCAACAGGTATTGACCTCCAATGATATAAAACAGGGTGGAAATCGACATCAGCACCACACTGAAAACCACCCCCCAGACATCGATATAGGTAGAACGAAAAAATACCAGTAATAAAGCAAAACAGATATTGACCAGAATACCGACCAGGAATATCGGGATGGCAATCGCCAGGCTCGGCCACATGCGCTGCAGAATATCTTCACCGATTGGCCTGCCATCGTCTGCATATCCAAAGTCAAATGCAAACAGTCGGACAGACTTGTCATAAAATATTGTGTTGGTTACTTTACCAACCCCGCTTTCCGCCTCGTTATAGATAAGGGGCTTATCATAACCTCTCGCCTGTTTCCATTTTTCTATGGCCCCTTCTGTAACCCGCTTCTGGCCGAGGTGCATCCGGGCCATATCATCCGGGCTATTGACAATAAAAAACAGTGAAAACGTCATCAGATTAACACCAATTAGTATCGGCAGTGAATACAGGATCCGTCTTATAATATAGGCAAACATCACTTTATGCCCTCATGTTCATTGATCGCCGTTCCTTTTTCATATATGCAATCACCGCTGGAATAATAATCAGAATCAGGACAAGCAACATCAGCCAGACAGGCCAAAGCACCGGTTTATTCCAGGCACGCCTTTTTGCCAGCCGTTTGCCAGGATCAAGTTTTTTATACTTGAGTGAATTTTGCGCCATCAGGTTCAACTTGGCATTCAGGTACCAGCTGTGATAGAGCACAAACTTTTTCGGATGAAATCCCCATATCCACGGGGCCTCATAACGAACTATCGCAACCATCTGATCAATCAATTTTTGTCTATCCGATCCATTATCCATGTTCTTCATTTTTTCAAATAATTTATTAAATTCCGGATTGTCATAATTTGCAGCATTCTCACCATGGTGTTTGACCTTGCCATTGGGGCCATACAGTAAAAAAAGAAAATTTTCAGGGTCAGGATAGTCTGCATTCCAGCCCCAACTGAAGATTTGTGCGTTACCATCGCGCATCTTGCTCCTGAAACGATTGTAGTCTGTATTGCGTACCTCCAGCTGGATGTCAATTTTACTAAACTGTTTTTTATACCAGTCCCAGACGGCCTTCTCACCCGGCCCACTACCTGCACTGTCAAAATGCAACAATAGCGGCTTGCCTGTTTTTGCATCTCGTCCATCAGGATAACCCGCTTCGGCCAGTAACCTTCGGGCCTCGGCCAGGGACCTGCGTTTCAGTTTACCGTTTTCCCATTTATAGGTGACCGGGTTATGTCCTTTCTTGCCTTCAAGATAACCAAAGATGCCTGGTGGAATGGGCCCCTGGGATGCGATACCCCTGCCGTTCCTGAATATGGAAATATAATCATCATAGTCAACGGCTATTGATATTGCCTGACGCAGTTTTCTCGCCCTTTCATTTTGACCGCCAACCACCTTGTCCAGCATATTAAACCCCATGTAGAAAATTGAGGTCTCGACTGCTGTCAGTAATTTAATTTGCTTTTTCTTCATCTCTTCAGTCAGGCTTGCTTCACCGGAACCAACAAACTGTATTGCCTGATCAAAGCTGTCCGAAGAAATACCGGACGCATCATAATACCCTTGCAGAAATTTATTCCAGTAGGGAATACTCTCCTTTTCCAGAATATATATTACCTTGTCAATAAACGGCATCCGTTTACCGGCGTCATCGAGTAACCCGGCCTGCCTGTCACCCGCCTCTCCTGATGATGGATAGTAATCTGCCCTGAAATTTGGATTTTTTTCCAGAACCATTCTCCTGTTTGGATTGTTTTCCTCAAGCATGTAGGCACCGGTGCCAACCGGATACCAGTCAAGGTTCAGATTACGTTCTTTCATCCCGTTCTGTGAGTAGAACCTGTCTACTTCGGGTGCAACCGGTGCAAAAAAAGGCATGGCCAACCAGTAAAGTATCTGCGGGTATTTCCCCTTTATGCGTATCTGGTATGTATACCGATCAACAACCTTGACACCCGATAACGGGTACCGCTCCAGGTCCAGATAAACGGCCCCGTCACCCGCAGCCTTCTTTTTCTCCTGGTAACGTTTTTTAAGTAAATCACCGTATTCCTTCAAGCCATCAATATAATCCGCCATCAGGCTGAATATCGGTGAGTTAACCCCCGGATGTGCCAGTCTCTTGATTTCATATACATAATCGCGGGCTATCAATTCACGCGTTCCCCTGTTTTTAAAATCAGACAGGATTTTTACATGTTCAAGGTCTGATTCTGTCAAGGATTGGTAGACAAACTCCCCCGCTTTATTCCGGGCAAAGGCCGGGTGGGGTTGATACAGTATGCCGGGCTTGATATGAATATCATACAGGGTATAGGCAATTTGATCCGGTTCCGCGTTGTCGGGTAACACATGGCCCACCTTGTCCTGGTAAACAGGGACGGGTATGGAAACGGCCGTCAGCGGCTCGAGTTGATAAGGTCTTTTCAGGTAATGGTATTGCAACGGGGGCTCATAAACCTGACCATGGATAACATATTCCTCCTCACTATAGGATCGTGCCGGATCCAGATGCTTGGGACGTTGCAGAAAGACAGAATAGAGGATGTTTTTTCCATCATCTACAGCAGGATAGGGGTTATTCCATGGCCTACCGTCACAGGAGCTTAACAACAAGGTCAGATATACTAATAAAAGAATATTGATGTGACGAATAATCTTTTCCCTCAAATGCAACAGGCCGGACATGTCTTTAAATCTATTCCCTATGCATGATTATACCCCGGGAACGACTTATATAGGGTGTTACTTTACAGAAAAATAGCGCAAAATCCATTGCTGACGAATGATATCTGGTTTGCTACAATCATCGGAGTTTAATTAATAACCTGCAATAAAGAGACAACATTATGGGAATACTATCCGGCAAAAATGCAATCATTGTGGGACTTGCCAGCAACCGCTCCATTGCCTGGGGCATCGCTCAGGCCCTCCACCGTGAAGGTGCCGACCTGGCCTTTACCTATCAGAATGATAAATTGCAGGATCGGGTGGAAAAACTGGCCGCACAATGTGACTCGGAGGTCACGCTTCCCTGTGATGTCAGTGACGACGCACAGATTGATGCCGTCTTTGAGCACCTGGATGACTACTGGGACCACCTGGATATCATCATTCATTCGGTCGCCTATGCACCCCGCGAGACCCTCGAAGGCGATTATCTGGATAGTGTAACCCGTGAAGGTTTTGCCGTCGCCCACGATATCAGCTCTTACAGTTTTGCAGCCCTTGCCAAGGCCGGACGAAATATGATGCAGGGACGAAACGGGGCCTTGCTGACACTCAGTTACCTCGGCGCCGAAAAGGTGATCACCAATTACAATGTCATGGGGCTGGCCAAGGCCAGTCTGGAAGCTAACATCCGGTATATGGCAAAGGCCCTGGGCCCCGAAGGCATCCGTGTCAATGGAGTTTCTGCCGGCCCCATCCGCACATTGGCGGCTGCCGGTATTAATAACTTCCGCAAAATGATGGATTATGCCGAGGCCATTGCACCACTACACAGGAATGTCACCATTGAGGAGGTCGGCAATGTGGCCGCTTTCCTGTGTTCTGATCTGGCATCCGGCATCACGGCGGAAATCGTTCATGTGGATGCAGGTTACAGCAGTGTCGGCATGAACCTGACAGCCCCGGACAATGAATAGGGGCCGGCACCAATCCTGAAAGCCAGCAGCATTCTTTATGGCTGAAAACCTTCAGTCTTTCAGAATATTATCTTCGCCCTGCAACTTGCCTATTACAACTGCACCGCAGGAATCACTGAAAACGTTCACAGCGGTTCTGAGCATATCCAGGATACGGTCGACGGCCATTATCATTGCAATCCCGTCGGCCGGTAGCCCGATTGCAGCCAGAATAACGGTAATTGCCACCAGGCTGGCCGAAGGAATCGCAGCCACTCCTATGGATGTCAGCAATGCAATTAATACAACTGTAAACTGGACGGTAAAAGGCAGATCCAGCCCATAGGCCTGGGCAATAAACATGGCGGCAACACATTCATACAGGGCGGTACCATCCATGTTGACCGTCGCCCCTAGTGGCAGGACAAAACTGGTCGTTCGATTGGAAACCTTTGCATTCTCTTCAACACACTCCATTGTCAATGGCAGTGTTGATGCCGACGATGATGTTGAAAATGCTGTCAGCAGTGCCGGCGCCATGGCTCGATAATGCCGAAGTGGATTCACCCTGGCCACATATTTTAGTATCAACGGCAATGTAACCAGAAAATGAAATGCCAGCGCTGCAACAACCGTCAGGAAAAATACACCAACCGTCCTGGCCAGGTCATCCAGCCTTTCAGTATCAGTATCGGCCACTACCTTGGCAACCAGTCCAAACACACCGATGGGTGCAAACAGGATAATAAAATCTGTAATTTTCATCATTACCTGGTTCAAGCCGGACCAGAAATTATAAAATGACTGCGCATAAGGTTCATCGATGCGCGTCATAAAAAAACCCATGAATAATGAGAACACGATCAGCCCCAGAAGCTGGCCATTGCTGCTGGCTGCCTCGATAATATTAGGTGGGAATAACTGCAGGAACACCCCCGCCAGATCACCCGCGCCCTTGCCTTCTACACGGGACAATACATCGGCGACTGTCTTGTCATCAAGTTGGCCGATCACTTCCTTTGCGGGCAGGCCATCCAGTATCCCGGGGGTCAGGATGTTAACCATTAACAACCCCACCAGTATTGCCAGCAAACTGGTTGTAAGATAATACAGGAGTGTTTTGCCACCCAGGCGCCCCAGCGCCCCGGATGAACCGATACCGGCAATGCCCACGACAACAGATGAAACCACCAGTGGGACAATAATCATCTTTAATGCATTCAGAAACAATGTGCCGGCAAAGGCAAACATGGCGTAGAATGAAATACCAAAGATACCGGCTTCCTTGCCGCTGATAACACCGGCAAAAACCGCCAGTACCAGGGCAATCAGAATCTGCCAGTGAAGCTTAAGTTTCACTATCGCTTGCCAGCCTGCCCTCAAAGATAGTGATGCTTGCCTGTGATTTAAGATCCTCAAGAAGGGCCTTCAGCTCTGCCGACCCCTGTATCCGTTGCAGAAATTGAGCAATAAACCTCCTGGAAGAATCATTTTTTTTCATCGCTTCTGTCTTGAACCCCTTGATCGCGACTATTACACCGTTACCATTGCGTGCGTGTACACTTGTATAGGCTATTTTTCCTTTGCCAGGCTTGGGCGCCTTGAAGGCGGCATTTAGCAACAAGGTATCATACTTTTGATTTGACCTGCCTGTATAACCAATGGATTTAAAACTGACTGATTTTCCCTTTGCTATCTGTTCAAGCCCGACTCCATCCATGGCAAGTTTGAGATAGGCCTTCATATCTGCATTCATGTCCTTCACGGCCTGTTGAGTTGTCAGTGTATGTCTGATTTCAGATTTTACTTTCTCGAATGGCCGAATTTTTCTGGGCATGTAGTCTGACAGCCGGATTACTGCCACCGCATCAGACTGCGACTTATCTCTGGACTTAAGATTAATCAGTTTGCTGTTCAACGAGCGGGTCGGCTCACCATTCGCGAACACATCGCCTGAAAATGCAATGGTGAGTACCCTGGTATCAAATGCTATCTCATTATCCTTGATACCGCTTCTGCCAAACCAGGGTGTTTTTTTTATCTTCAGATTCAACCCACTGGCCGCAACATCAAGGCTATCCGGGTTCTCATAACTCAGGTTGTACAACTCATCTTTTTTATCAAAAAATAACTTCTCGGCTTCGAGTTTGCGATACATTTTTTCAACATCGGCCCTGGCATTGGCAAATGATTTGCTGGACCCCGGTTTAATGTTCAAAACCTTGATTATGTGATAACCGTATGCAGATCTTACCGGCTTGCTGTATTCACCTTTTTTCAACTTGAGCGCTGCTTCCTCAAATGCCTTGTCCTGAGTACCTTCCTCAAGAACACCAATATCACCACCCTGTTTTGCAGAACCGGCATCATTGGAAAACTGGCTGGCCAGCTTGGCGAAATCCGCGCCTTTTTGCAGTTTTTGGTATAACTCATCAGCCAGTTGCCGTGCTTTTTTGATATCTGCTTCTTTCTGCCCCTCAGTAACTTCAATCATGATGTGGGCCAGCTGCCTCTGCTCAGGCGTCAGAAAACTGTCCTGGTTATCATCATAAAACCGACGTAATTGTTTGTCCGTGTACTTAAGCCCATTTTCAATATCACTTATACTCAGTATCAAGTAGTCCAGCCTTACCTGTTCCCGGGATCTGAAGTTTTGCTTGTGTTCCTGGTAATATTTTTTTACCTGCTCATCTGACACCTTGACGTGATCAAGATAATTTTTCAAGGGTAATTCCAGGTAGTCCAGATCCAGTTTTCTCCCCTCGAGCTCAACAACACGTTCAACCTGATCCGGTGTAATAAAACTGGTTCGCAGAATGCCCCCGACAAATTGCTGGGTAATCAGATCACGGCCCAGCATGGCCTGATAGGAACCTGGACTGAAGCCGTTGGATGCAAGTACAGCCTCGTATTGCTCCTGATTAAATCGCCCATCAAGATAGAATGCAGGATTGGTCTCTATCTGCCGGGCAATGACGGCTTCATCGATACGAAAACCCCTGTCCAGAGCAGACCGGTATAATATTTCTTCCTGGATAATTTGATTCAGAATTTTTCGGCGAAAGGCAACCAGTGCCTTTCCCTCGGGCCGGTCTTTTTTACCACGCAGCTCCCTGTCGACCCTTGTATTCAATTCTGTCCGCGGGATTTCAAGATCATTCACGACGGCCACATTTACCGCACTACCCCCGCCGAAATATTCCTGAATCCCCCAGAGTGCGAACGGGATTATAAGCAAGATCACAATAACCCAGGCAAAAACACCTGTTGCCTTATCACGAATGGCCTGTAACATATCAACTTCCTAAGTAGTATATTCCTGTTTATTCAACGTTTTGCGTAGCTTCAACAAAAAGAATGTCGCATATCATACCTGAAATATAAAAAGGGTGCTTCAAAAAGAAGCACCCTTTTTTGTAGAAACGAACTGTATAACAGG
>DRJK01000100.1 GCA_011052215.1 Gammaproteobacteria bacterium | reverse complement strand
TGCCGCCATCACGACTTGTGGCGTTAGCAGTCCTGCGCTTGCAGCTATTCCTGCTACACCGGCTGTCAGGCTGCCCTTTAACAGGGTTCTTCGTTGCATATCGTTAATCTCCTTATTGGAAAACCTACATAACTAATAGGGCAAATGATATGCCATGATCTATTAATCAATATAATCAAGGAGATAATCATAAACGGCTCAAAAACCGGGTAATCTGAATTGCAAATTGCACGATAGAAATTGCAAATTAGTTCATCAGGCTATCATTACATGTGGGGCTCCAGACCTCGTCTGGCATTGCTTTTGGTAAAACATTCAAATTATTATCTGCGTGATTTTTTGCCTGGCCTCCTTACTGGTCATTCTCCGCGTTCTGGTACTGCTGAAGTTTACGCCACAGGGTTGATTTATTAATCCCCAGGGTCTCGGCCGTCTTCTCCCGGTTGCCGCCAAACCGGTCAAGAACCTTAAGCAAATACCGCCTTTCAAGTTCCTCGATGCTGGGCAGGTCTCTGTCAATTTCAGCCCCGACCCCGGCCCGGGCCGTCCGGATCGGGTCATCGAGCGACTCAAGGTGCAACTCGGGCCCTTCAGCCAGGGCCATTGAACGTTCCACGGTGTTTCTTAGTTCACGAATATTGCCTGGCCAGTGGTGGTGGCATAACAGCTTCATTGATGATGCATCAAACCCCTTCACCTCCCTTTGGTAGCGCCGGTTGAAATGCTTTACAAAGTGGTCGCACAGCATCGGGATATCCTCGCTGTGTCTGCGCAATGGCGGGACAGGCAGTTTGATAACATTCAGACGATGATAAAGATCATGCCTGAATGTCCCCTCGGCCACCATTTTTTCAAGATTCTGATTGGTCGCAGCAATAAACCGCAGATCAACATCAATCGGCCGCACGCCCCCCACACGGGTGACCTGCTGCTCCTGTACAACACGCAGTAACTTGGCCTGCATGTTGTCCGATATATTGCATATCTCATCCAGAAAAATGGAGCCGCCGGACGCGGCCTCGAGCAGGCCCTGTTTGGTTGCGGCAGCGCCGGTAAAGGCACCCTTTTCATGGCCAAACAGCTCACTTTCAAGCAGGGTATCGGACAGCGCGCCACAATCGATCACAATGAACGGTTTTTCATGTTCCGGACAAAGGTCGTGTATGGCCCGGGCGGCCAGTTCCTTGCCGGTGCCGGACTCACCCTCGATAATGACGTTACAGCGTATCCCGGCTACCTTGTTGATCACGTTGTATACGGTCTTCATCGCCCCGGACTCGCCAATCATCTTGAAACCCTTGCTGGCATCGCGAAGCTGGCGTTTCAGCAATCTGTTTTCCTGCTTGAGCTCCGTTCGGTCCAGGGTACGTTCGACCAGCAACATCAGCTCATCCATATCAAATGGTTTCTTGATGAAATCGGCTGCACCCAGGCGCAAGGCATCGATGGCATCATCTACGGTGGAATACGCCGTCGTGATAATAACCGGCACATCGGTATTCATCTCACGAATTTTCTGCAACAATTCGATCCCCGTCATGTTTGGCATGCGCAGGTCTGAAATGATGATATCGGCGCCCTGTTCACTGAAAAAATCCAGCGCCTGTTCCGGTTTTGAAAAAACCCGGCAGCCAAACGGTGTGTCTTCACAAAAACGCAACATCAGTTCACCGGCCCTGGTGTCATCATCAACAAACAGCAATAAAGGGTTTGCACTCATGAATTATCCCCGTTCTTTTTTACGTCGTTTGCAGACATGGGCAACTCGACCGTTGCGGTAACACCACCGTCTGAATTATTCACAATCCGGATACTGCCTTTATGCCTTTCAACAATCCCCAGGCTGATCGACAGGCCCAGCCCGCTGCCTTCCCCTACCTCCTTGGTGCTGAAGAAGGGGTCAAATATACGATCCAGGTCATGTTCCGCAATTCCCCTGCCATGGTCTTCAACATGGATCAGCTGCCGGTCACCGCACTTTTCCATACTGACAATAATCTCCGAACCCCCATCGCTGGCCTGGCAGGCATTCAGCAGCAAATTTACCAGTACTTGCTGTAGCTGTATCCTGTCACCCTCGATGACCGACTGCGGATCAACCAGCAAATGGCACTCTATGTGTTTTGACTTGCTGACCTGCTGGACAA
Organism: Gammaproteobacteria bacterium; assembly: GCA_011052215.1. Taxonomy (GTDB): domain Bacteria; phylum Pseudomonadota; class Gammaproteobacteria; order JAADHQ01; family JAADHQ01; genus JAADHQ01. Next base: position 23,487 of record DRJK01000100.1, on the reverse strand, counting down.
GACTCAAGGTATCTTCAAGCCAGTCCAGTGCATTAAACTGTGTATACTGCGGTGGAATCTGTCGGGCAAAATTGAGGATACCCCTTACAATGGACGTGACACGGTTGGCTTCCTCACGAAGTGATTCGATATCCTTCAAAATGGATTCATTCCCTGCCGGCAGGTTACGTTTGATCAGTTTGGTCAGGGTCAATATATTATTTAGCGGGTTGTTTATTTCATGGCCAATGCCGGCCGCCATTTCACCGATGCTTGCCAGCTTGGCACTTTGCATCATCATCCCGCGTGCACGATCGCGTTCCTCCGTGGCATGTTCCAGTGTATCAGCCATGTAATTGAACGAACTCTCCATTTGCCTGATTTCATCTGCACCACCAATCTGTACGCGCGAACCGTGATCGCCATCGGCATAGCGCTTCAGGTTCCTGCCCAGTTCGATAATCGGTCGTGAAATATTTTTTGCACCGATATTAGCCAGCACCATACTGATCAGAGCCGCGACGACGACCAGCCACAGGATGGCCAGACGAATCTGGTCAAAGGGCTCAACCAGCACATGCTTGCTGACTCGCGCAGACAATACCCAGCTGGCCAGCTGGTTGGGATAGGGCAGGTATTCCATGTAATAGGTCTTGAATTCACCGGCATCGGTCTGAAACTCTCCATGCGGTTTATTTCTTGCTGCATCAAGCAACGGGTTACCTTTTTTGGCACCGAGAAACATCGGGCTGGTATCCCGCCTGCTGAATCTCAGACCAAGGCTGTCATCATACAACACCATGCCATCGCGTGCCGGAATATCAGGGTTAAGCTCTGATACCTGTAATTTACCATTATGCAGTCGTGGTACGACATCCAGTATCTTGTCCGCCAGATCGCCGCTGAAGCTGACCATCAGGTAGCCGGCCGTCTCTTTTTTGTAAACGAGGGGATAGATCGCATCAAACATTTTTGGCCCCCGGCTATCCTTTACGCTCCAGCGACTTTTGGGCAGCAGTATAAAACTCAAAACAGACGGCGGCAGTTCAGCCAACTGCCTTACAAAGACCGGATCATCGATTTGCTCCTCGGCATAAGGCGTGCTCTCAATGCCGTCTGTACTGCCGACTACGCCCATACCAAAATGTACCTTGATTAACGTATTGCCTTCGACGTCCAGTACACGTATCAACCTGAACCCCGGCACAACGCCTTGAAATCCGGACAGAAAATTTTCCAGCCTGTCAGATAACTGAAAATAACCCTGGTGCAGGTCGCCCCGGGTCATGCTTCTGAGTACCGGCAGGTACTGTTTCATCGGTGCGCTGTTGGCCAGTGACAGGATCATCTGGCGTTCGTAATACAGCCTGCGGTCAATCTCCGAGACAATATTATTCAGGCTCGCGTTGACCTCCCGGCCGACATCTTTCAAATACTGTTTTTCGCTATAGGTGATGGCCGACAGCGCCAATACAATCAAGGGCAGAATTGATGCCAGAAATGCCCACAGAAAAATATTTGTCTTCAGTCGCACAATGCAATCCTGTTATTACTTTTAGCCCGCAATTATCGCATGGTGGACTAGCAGAATTCATACCGTACAGGTAATATTACAAATAAAATAGCATCCGGCCATGGCCGGATGCCTGTACGAGCATAAGCGAGATCAAGCAAAATGAATACCTGTTGGGCCAAATATGCACTGTTTTTAATAATTGTCCTGCTCGGGACATCATCCATGGTGACTGCCTGTGGAAAAAAGGGTGACCTTTATCTGCCCGATCAACAAAAAAACCAGAAAGCATAACCACGGCCATGGATTATTTTAATTACCACGCCGACCGCCTGTTTGCCGAGGATGTCGATATCACCGAACTGGCCGGGTCAGTCGGGACACCGTGCTATGTCTACTCACGTGCAACCATCGAGCATCACTGGAATGCATTTGACCAGGCGCTCGGCGAGCATCCGCACCGGGTCTGCTATGCCGTCAAGGCCAACTCCAATCTGGCCGTACTGGGTGTCATGGCCCGGCTGGGATCGGGTTTCGATATTGTATCGGCTGGCGAGCTGGAGCGTGTACTGCGTGCCGGTGGCCGTGCCGACAGGATTGTTTTTTCGGGTGTGGGCAAGTCACGTGATGAACTCCGGCATGCACTGGGTGCCGGTATATTCTGTTTTAACATTGAATCGCCTGCCGAGCTGGAATGCCTTAACGATGTAGCCGGAGAGCTGGATAGCCGTGCCCCTGTCTCGTTCAGGGTCAACCCGAATGTGGATGCAAAGACACACCCCTACATCTCGACCGGCTTGAAGGAAAACAAGTTCGGCATTGATATCAATGATGCGCCGGGCATCTACCGTCAGGCCCTGGCAATGCCCAATATTATTATCAAGGGTGTAGACTGTCACATCGGTTCGCAGCTGACAGAAACCGCACCTTTTATTGATGCATTACAGCGGGTGCTGGTGCTGGTCGATAGCCTGGCCGATGAGGACATCGTCATACAACACCTCGACATTGGCGGTGGACTCGGCATCCGCTACCGGGATGAAAACCCGCCCGGGCCGGCAGAGTATGCAAGGGCCATCATCGACTGTCTGGGTAGCCGTGATCTGGAGATTATTATCGAGCCGGGCAGGGCAATTGTCGGCAATGCCGGCATACTTGTCACGCGGGTGGAATATTTGAAGTATAACGACCACAAGAACTTTGCCATTGTTGATGCGGCAATGAATGATTTACTGAGGCCCGCGCTTTATTCAGCCTGGCAGGATATCATCCCGGTCGTACAGACAGATGGCGACACACAAACCTACGATGTCGTTGGCCCCATATGTGAAACCGGTGACTTCCTGGGCAAGGATCGCGAACTCAACCTGGTTCAGGGAGACCTGCTCGCAGTCCGTTCGGCCGGCGCCTACGGGTTTGGCATGAGCTCCAACTACAACTCGCGCCCGCGTGTCGCCGAGATCATGGTCGATGGCAGTCAGATGTTCCTTGTTCGCCGGCGTGAAACCCTCGATGAGCTGATGGCCGGTGAGCAGACCCTGCCGTGAATACGGGGTAATCATTTAATGGCACTCTCATTCACAAAAATGCATGGCCTGGGTAATGACTTCGTTGTTTTCGATGCCATTAATCAGGATATCGCGCTGACAACAGAACAGATCCGCTTCATTGCAGACCGTCACCTGGGCGTCGGCTGTGACCAGGTGCTGCTGGTCGAACGGCCGCGATCGTCTGACACGGATTTTTTCTATCGTATCTTCAATGCCGACGGGGAAGAGGTGGAGCAATGTGGAAATGGTGCACGTTGCTTCGCACGATACGTACGTGAAAAGGGACTGAGCAATAAAGCGTCCATCCCGGTCGGCACAATTTCCGGCAACATCAGGCTCAGCATTGAAACAGATGGCCTGGTTACGGTTAATATGGGACCGCCGGTACGGCAACCGGGGGCGATCCCCTTTGTTGCAGATGAACAGTCTGATCATTATGAAATTGATGTGGATAACCGGATATTACAGATTGGCGCCCTGTCCATGGGCAACCCGCACGCCGTGTTGCGGGTGGACGACGCCGGTTCGGCAGAGGTGTCCTTACTCGGCCCGGCAATCGAACAGCATGTACGCTTCCCGAACCGGGTCAACGCCGGATTCATGCAGGTCATTGACCGGGAAAATATCGTATTGCGTGTATGGGAGCGCGGCGTCGGAGAAACAAGGGCTTGTGGTACCGGCGCATGTGCGGCCGTGGTATCGGGCGTAATTCAGGGTTGGCTTGGGCCCCGTGTTGTGGTAAATCTACAGGGAGGGCAACTTGTGATACATTGGCAAGGTGATAGTCATCCCGTATTTATGACCGGGCCGGCAGAAAGCGTCTTTGAAGGGACCATTCAGCTATGAGCATACAAAAAAAACCGGAATATGCCTCTTACGAAATTACCGAACAGAACGTAATCGACTTTCTTGATGAACATCCTGACTTCTTCGATAATAACGAAGAAGCGCTGTTAAAACTGAAAATTTCACATAACACCGGCGGTCCGGTGTCAATTCTTGAGTACCAGATCGATCGTCTGCGCGAACAAAATTCCAGCATCAGGGCCAAGCTGATCGAGCTGATCAACATTGCACGCGAGAATGACAAGCTTGCCGGGCGTATTCACCAGTTGATATTGTCGCTGGTTAATGCAACATCCATCGACAATGTTATCCAGATCCTTGAGGGGGCATTCAGCAGGGAGTTTAATGCTCAGTGGGTTAGCGTCTTCCTTTTCAAAGACAGAAACCCGGGCGAAATCGCTCGCCAGGATGTCCTGACTGAAAGAGATGAACAGGTAAAACGGCATTTTGAAAACTTCTTCAAGGCCAACCGGCCCCTGTGCGGACGTCTGAAGAAGGCCCAGCTGGACTTCCTGTTTGGCGAACATGCAGGGGAGGTCGGGTCTGCGGTATTGATCCCGATCGGCAGCCATGCCAAAACCGGTATGATCGCCATAGCAAGCGAAAATAAAAAACGCTTTCATTCCAGCATGGGTACCATTTACCTGAGCCAGATGGGTGAAAATATCTCGCAGACAATCAACCGTTTTATTGAATAGCCGGCCCCGTCATGCAGGATGGCCAGAGCCAGATTGACAACTTCCTGCAATATACGCAGATAGAAAAACGGCTTTCCCCGCTCACGATAAAAAGCTACCAACGTGACCTGCAACTGTTCACCGCCTATTGCATGGGTCTGGATATTTCAGGCTGGCCTGATGTCGATATCCACCACATTCGTAACTACATCAGCCAGCGCCATAGGAAAGGCCTGTCTGCCAGCAGTCTGCATCGGGAGCTATCCAGCATCCGCAGTTTTTTCACCTTCCTTGTTCGTGAGCAGGTGGTAACGAACAACCCGGCAAAAGGGTTCAGTGCACCAAAAAAATCACGCAATTTACCGGGGACACTGGACGTCGACCAGGTAAACAAGTTGCTGGAAACAAAAAACAGCAGACCCATCGACGTACGTGATCAGGCGATCATGGAATTATTGTACTCATCCGGCCTGCGTCTCGCCGAGCTGGTGTCGATCAATATTGCCGATGTAAACCTGCAAGATGCCACGGCCAGAATAACCGGAAAGGGCTCTAAAACCCGTATTGTACCGGTCGGCAAAATGGCGCGCGAAGCCATTCAGGGCTGGCTGGCAATTCGGGCCACTATCGTTGGCATCGGCGAGAAGGCGATGTTTACAACCTTAAAAGGAAAACGAATCAGCCGGCGCACTGTGCAACAACGTCTCTATCTGAGGGGGTTGAAACAGGGGCTGGATTCACGCCTGCATCCGCACAAGTTGCGACACTCGTTTGCATCACACATGCTGGAGTCCAGCAGTGACCTGCGTGCGGTACAGGAGCTGCTGGGGCACGCCGATATCAGCACGACACAGATCTATACCCACCTCGACTTTCAGCATCTGGCCCAGGTATACGACAAGGCACACCCACGCGCCAGGAAAAAAACCGGCAGGTCATAACCGGTATCAGGTTACTCCGGTAAAAGGGTGACCCCGGTTTCAGCCGTATCTTTATTGATATCAAACAGCACTTCACAGTACTCCATCATTTCATTCGCGGCCGACGGATCATCTGCACAATTACACCCGGGGACAAGCCCCGTAAAAAATATACCCGCTTTTACACGAATAACGTCTGCCTCTTCCGAAACCATTAAAATGACTATGCTGAATTTTCCATCGCTGACATAACTGGACTGTGTCAACCCTTGCTGCAGGGGCAGGAACCGGGGGGCCAGTTGTTCGGCTTCATCCTTGAAGATTTCCTTAAAGGCAGGGGAGCCCCATGCATTTAATGATCTGCTCAGTTTTATACCTGGGTGATTCCTTGACATGGGCTAATCAGGATGCCTTATTCTGTGCAAACCATTTGACCAGAGGTTCCTTATATTATTTCAGACTTCAGGGTCTCCAGTTCCCTGTCGATCTCCGCGATAAACTCCCGATAACGGTCATCGGCCATATAATGCACCAGTTCCTTACAGGCACTGCTTGCTATATCTGCATGCAACTTCGCGTTACTTTTATCACCGCGTCTGGCATACCTTATAGCCGCATGGATATGTTCCCATGTAGCATGTTCAAGTTTTTCTTCAATTCCATGGTGCAGCCCGGCCCCGGACATTCTCGCCTTGAAATACCTTGACAACTCCCCGACATTTTCCTTATTCACTACATAGGGCTTGAAGGCAGGTGTTGCATGTGAGCGCGGGCCGGTTTTGGTACCTGAAATAACCGGCCCGTCAACATCGTGGGGGCCACCCTGGCCATCCTGATGATTCTTGATGATCTCATCAACATACTTCAGCAACGTTGATTTAATGTCAGGTGTATATGCTTTTCCAGCCTGGCTGGCCAGTTTGTGATATCCGGCCATTCGTTTTTGCAATGCAGTCAAGGCCACCTTCAGGTAGATCTTCTCTATTGAATGAATAAGCGCACTATAGGACCGTGTTGTTTCCATGATTTATCAATGATACCTGCTTTTGTTTTTAACATCACAGGCTAATGCCTGAAGACGAAAAAGAAAAAATCCTGCCTGTCAATGCACGTATCGGGTCTGGCCGCGGATATCAGCCTGCCGTCCCGCCCCCGGGCCGTCCATGGGGAAAGGGGGATAAAAGGATTGAATTCTCTGTTTTTGGCACTATATATAAGCTTGCAACCGGGTGGCGGGTGACAAATCAGGCTGTTTTATCTCTTTTTCACTGTTTACCCCTGCTTTTTATGCCTGGTTGAGCCGGTTTTTTCATGTACAATCATGCCCTTCCAGTATTTGAGGACAAAACATTGGAACAGTTTCGTGGTACGACCATTCTCTCGGTTCGCCGGAATGGTAAGGTAGTCATCGGTGGTGATGGCCAGGTAAGCTTTGGTAATACCGTTATGAAGGGCAATGCCCGCAAGGTGCGGCGCCTGTATCACGACAAGGTGCTGGCCGGTTTTGCGGGTGGCACGGCCGATGCCTTTACGCTGTTCGAGCGTTTTGAAGGAAAACTGGAAACCCATAGCGGCAACCTGACCCGCGCGGCCGTCGAAATGGCGAAAGACTGGCGTACCGACCGTGCGCTGCGCCGTCTGGAGGCCTTGCTGGCCGTGGCCGATGCAACTGCCTCTCTGGTTATTTCCGGCAATGGTGATGTGATAGAACCCGAGGACAGCCTGATGGCGATCGGCTCCGGCGGGCCGTTTGCACAGTCTGCCGCACGTGCACTTTTGGACAATACCGGGCTGGATGCATACAAGATCGTCGAAAAAGGGCTCAATATCGCCGGAGATATCTGTATTTACACGAATCAGAATCTGACTATTGAAGCATTGGACTATGGCTCTGACTAGATCGGGGCTGCGCCAGGAGCAAAGAATTCATGTCTGAAATGACACCCAGAGAAATCGTCCAGGAACTGGACAAACATATCGTCGGCCAGCACGATGCCAAGCGTGCGGTTTCGATTGCATTGCGTAACCGTTGGCGCCGTATGAACGTGGAAGAGTCATTGCGTGCCGAAATTACCCCGAAGAATATCCTGATGATCGGCCCGACCGGCGTCGGCAAGACCGAGATCGCACGCCGTTTGTCTAAACTGGCCAACGCACCATTTATCAAGGTAGAGGCAACCAAGTTCACCGAGGTTGGCTATGTTGGTCGCGATGTAGAGTCGATCATACGCGATCTTCTGGATACGTCGGTTAAAATGCTAAGAGAATCACAAATGGAAAAGGTCCGCAACCGTGCCGAGGATTCGGCCGAGGACCGTATTCTGGACACATTGCTGCCGATGCCGGCCAACACCGGCGCAGGATTTGCCGAAGAACAGGGGCACGATAGCGAGACCCGCCAGAAACTGCGCAAGAAGCTGCGCGAGGGCGATCTGGATGACCGCGAGATCGAGGTCGAGGTCGCGACGGCCCAGGTGGGTGTGGAAATCATGGCCCCGCCGGGCATGGAAGATATGACCAACCAGTTGCAGGGCATGTTCCAGAATTTATCCAGCCAGAAGAGCACGCGTCGCAAGTTGAAGGTAGTCGATGCCCGCAAACTACTGGCCGATGAAGAGGCCGCCAAAATGGTCAACGAGGACGAGCTGAAGATCAATGCAGTTGAAAACGTCGAACAAAACGGCATCGTATTTCTCGATGAACTCGACAAGGTTGCCAGGCGTGCCGATACGGGAGGTGGCCCGGATGTCTCCCGTGAGGGTGTACAGCGCGACCTGCTGCCCCTGGTTGAAGGCTGCACGGTAAGCACCAAGTACGGCATGGTCAAGACCGACCATATCCTGTTTATTGCCTCCGGTGCCTTCCACCTGTCAAAACCGTCTGATCTGATACCGGAGTTGCAGGGCCGCCTGCCTATCCGGGTTGAGCTCAAGGCCTTGAGTGTTGAAGATTTTATCTGCATCCTGACCGAACCGGATGCATCGCTGACCGAACAGTATACGGCACTGATGGAGACCGAAGGCGTAAAGCTGGAATTTACCAAGGGTGCAATCAAACGCATTGCAGAGATCGCCTGGCATGTGAATGAAAATACCGAGAACATCGGTGCGCGCCGCCTGCATACCGTCGTCGAACGCCTGCTGGAGACTATTTCATTCGAGGCGCCAGACCACGGCGGCCAGGCCATCGTCATTGATGATGATTATGTAAACGATCACCTCAGTGAACTTTCACAGAACGAAGATCTAAGTCGCTATATTCTGTAGACAATATCCGCACATTTTGGAGAACAACCCATGAGTAACCCCAGGCCAACCGAGATTAACCTGCACCAGAAATCGAAAATACTGAATATCACCTTTGATGACGCCGAACAGTTTGCCTACAGCTGTGAATACCTGCGCTGTTTCTCACCTTCGGCCGAGGTACAGGGACACGGGCACGGTGAAGAAGTGCTGCAGGTCGGCAAGGAACATGTCGGTATCGACAAGATCGAGCCGGTCGGTAATTATGCTATCTGTATCTACTTCGATGACGGTCACGATACCGGCCTGTATTCATGGGAAACCCTGTACCAACTGGGCAAGAACATGGATGTTTACTGGGGCGAGTACCTGGTGCGCCTGGAGGCGGCGGGCCACAAGCGCCGGGTCTGAGGCACATCTATCTCCATCATTTAAGGGGCCTCTGATTAATTCTGGACGAAGCAGATTGTGCTCGGAAAATACAGATTCAAGGCGTCAAATCGCACGTAATAGCAGGCTATTGCGAAGATTCGCAACACAGAGGCTGTATTTTCCGAGTGCAAGATGCGAGTTCATGAATTGATCAGAGGTTCGTTAACTGCATTTTTGTTCACTTCGTGTTTTAATAGGTAACAAGACAAACCCGCATAATTCATGAAGGGTTCGTGTGCATGAAATATGCGGGCCAGGGAATAAACATGCAAGACAATCAAAAACAGGACGACACAACCCACTTCGGTTACGAAAAGGTCAAGACAGGCGACAAGGCCGGCAGGGTTGCCGAGGTATTCCATTCTGTGGCCGACCAGTACGACCTGATGAATGACCTGATGTCGTTCGGCGTCCATCGTCTGTGGAAACGTTTCACCATAGAGCTCAGTGGCGTGCGCAGTGGCCAGCGTGTACTGGACATCGCCGGTGGCACTGGTGACCTGGCGGCAAAATTTTCATCACTGGTCGGGCGGGAAGGTGAGGTCATCCTTTCCGATATCAATGCCTCGATGCTGGAAAATGGCCGTTCACGGCTGATTGACAAGGGCATCATTGGCAATATCAGCTATGTTCAGGCAGACGCACAGCACCTGCCCTTTCCCGATAACAGCTTCGATTGCATTACGATTGCCTTCGGCTTGCGTAACGTCACCGACAAGGGTCTCGCCCTGCGTTCGATGTACCGCATACTGAAACCGGGCGGCCGTTTACTGGTACTGGAATTTTCCAAACCCGTGGCACCCGGCCTGGGAAAAATCTATGACCTTTATTCATTCAGGTTGCTGCCGCTGATGGGCAAGGTGATTGCCGGTGACGAGGCAAGCTACCGATACCTGGCCGAGTCCATTCGCATGCACCCGGACCAGAATACATTAAAGACCATGATGATGGATGCGGGCTTTGAGCAGTGCGACTATCATAACCTCACCGGCGGCATTGTTGCGCTGCATCGTGGTTATAAATTCTGACACGAATTACCTGTAGGGATTTCGATATTGTGAACCTTCCTGTTGCCATCACCGCCGTTCTCGAAACCGCCTTTAACCGTTATATCGAACTTGATCCGGATGGCAGAAAAAAACTCGCCGCATTACAAGGCAAGGTTATTGCCATTGATCTGGCGGGTGTGGATATGAATCTTTATTTTATGCCCGCAGAAGACGGCATTCACATCATGTCCTGTTTTGATGGTGAGACGGATACACGTCTGCGTGGTACGCCGTTATCCCTGTTACATCTGTTAACCGGACAGCAAACTGAAGACCGTCTGTTTTCCGGTGACGTGATTATCAGCGGTGATACCGAAACCGGCCAGCAGTTCAAACAAATACTCGAGCAACTTGATATCGACTGGGAAGAACAGCTCTCGCATATCAGCGGTGATGTCATCGCCTACCAGGTCGGACGTGGTGTACGTAATTCCATCAACTGGGGCAGGCAGGCAGAGGATACATTGCTACAGGACACCTCCGAGTACCTGCAGGAAGAAGCCAGGCTGGTAGCCACCCGCAACGAGGTGGACGATTTCAACCACACAGTTGATACTGTTCGCAATGATGTTGAACGGTTGGAGGCAAGACTGAAACGGCTTGCCAAAAATATAGACTCAAAAACAAATTAAACAAGCCGGAATCGATTACTTGATTAACCCATCACAAATTTTACGTCTGGTCTACATTAACCGCATTCTGGTCAAGCACGGACTTGATGAAGTCATCCTGGCGGCCCACCTGTTCCGGCCGATCCGGTTCATGCTTTACCTGGCGCCGTGGAACTGGGTACGGTTTACACGTCAGCCACGTGCCGTTCGCATTCGCCGTGCAATCGAAGACCTGGGGCCGATTTTTGTCAAACTTGGCCAGATACTATCAACCCGCCGTGACCTGCTGGCCGATGATATTGCAGAGGAGCTGACCAAACTGCAGGACAGGGTCCCTCCCTTCCCGGGCACACTCGCCAAGGAAATTATCGAGACCGCATACGGCAAGCCCATACTCGAAACCTTTGCCGAGTTTGATGAAACACCACTCGCCTCGGCATCGGTTGCACAGGTTCACACGGCAACACTGAAAGACGGCAAAAAGGTTGTCGTCAAGGTGTTACGCCCGGGAATTGAGAAAATCATTCGCCGTGACCTGGGTCTGATGTATTACATTGCCAACCTTGCCCAAAAGTACTGGGCCGATGGCAGACGTCTGCGTCCGGTCGAGGTCATCGAGGAATTTGAAAAAATCATCTTCGATGAGCTTGACCTGGTGCGTGAGGCCGCAAACGCAACCCAGCTTCGGCGTGACTTTGAACACTCTGACATGCTGTACATACCAGAGATATACTGGCCCTACGCAAAACGCAACGTCATGGTCATGGAGCGTATCCATGGCACGCCTATTGGTGACATCGAAAAACTGCGTACACTTGGTATCGACCTGGAGAAATTGTCTACGCAAGGCGTGGAAATATTTTATACGCAAGTGTTCAATAACAATTTTTTCCATGCCGACATGCACCCCGGTAATATCTTTGTTTCGGATGAAGGACAGTATATCGCCGTTGACTTCGGTATCATCGGCACCCTGACAACAGACGACCAGCGTTATCTTGCCGAAAACCTGCTGGCCTTTTTCAACCGCGATTACCGCCGTGTGGCGGAACTCCACCTGGAATCCGGCTGGGTACCAAGTGATACCCGTGTTGATGAATTCGAATCGGCCATCCGTGCAGTCTGTGAACCTAACTTCAACCGGCCTTTAAAAGATATTTCTTTCGGGCAGGTTTTACTGCGCCTGTTCCAGACGGCCCGCCGCTTTAATATGGAAATACAACCGCAACTGGTACTACTGCAAAAAACCCTGCTGAATATAGAAGGTCTGGGACGCCAGCTTAATCCTGACCTGGACCTGTGGACCACAGCCAAGCCATTCCTTGAACGCTGGATGAAAGAACAGATAGGTCCGACGGCCTTCCTGAAACGCATGAAAACCAACATGCCGCAGTGGTCTGAAAAAATGCCGGAGATCCCGGCATTGATGCATGATTTTCTCAGCAAGGCCGTCAAGGGCAGGCTGGAGGTCAGCTACAAATCAAAAGAACTGGAGAAAATCAGGAAGGATATCAACAAAAATAATTCGCGCATCATTACCGCGATTGGCGCCGCCGCATTTATTGTCAGTTCAGCGGTTGCGTACGGCCTGGATACCTATGCGCCGACGATAATTTCGGGTATCCCGTTAAGTGCATGGGTATTTGGCAGTATCGGCGTATCACTTTTTCTGTATGCGTTATTTTCCGAGCGCAGCTGAAAATATTTTATTATCCAATGGGCAGATACAGGCCACCACAAAAGCCCGGTTCCAACTACATTACGCCTGAAGGTTATCAAAGGCTTTACGATGAGCTTAATTACCTGTGGCGAAAAAAACGGCCAGCGGTCACTCAGGCCGTTTCCGAGGCGGCCGCCCAGGGAGATCGCTCGGAAAATGCCGAGTACATTTACGGTAAAAAACAATTACGGGAAATTGACGGCCGTGTTCGTTTCCTGCGCAAACGCCTTGATCATTTACAGGCGGTTGACCGTGTCCCCGAAGATACCAGTGTTATCTATTTCGGCGCCTGGGTAAAGCTGGAAGACGAGGATGGTAACGAGATTAAATACCGTATCGTTGGTCCGGATGAGTTCGATACGGCACAGGGCTGGATCAGTATGGACTCACCGGTTGCAAGGGCATTGATGAAAAAAACCATTGATGATGAAGTCAGGGTACAACTGCCTGGTGGTGACAGAATACTTTATGTTCTGGCAGTACAGTACGAGCGCTTCGGAGAAAATTAAACAGGATTATTCAGTCATCTGTCCAGCCAGCTTTAGATAGATAACCAGTGTCAGGATACCCAGTGATACAAACCAGATCAACAAAAACAGCGTATAGGACTGCCGGGCCTTCTGTTTTTCAAGCCATGTCCTCGGCCTGACTCCCTTGTAGAGAAACACCAGTTTGGCCGACAGGTTGACGCAGACAATATTGACCGCGAGCAGCAGCGCCGCACCCGTCGCCAGTGTATATTCCCCGGCACCGGTCATGATGCCGGCTGTTGCCACCGGGGGTAGCAATGCAACCGCGACCATGACGCCCACCAGCACGGCCGATAACCCGGTAGTCAGTGACAGTGCAGCCGCCAGACCGGAAGCCAGCGCCAGCACGATACCATCCAGGCCGACATAGGTACGTGCCAGCAACTCGGGGCTGTCGAGTTTTCCTGTCCACAGCAGGCCGATGAACCAGCAAAAAATAAATGCCAGTACGATACCCGCCAGGGTTGTATTGAGTGACCGGCCAATCAATTCCCTGTCACCCAGCGCGGCACCTAATGCCAGTGCGATATTGGGGCCCAGTAGCGGCGCAATAACCATGGCCCCTATCACGACAGCGACGTTGTCTTCGAGCAGGCCTATAGCAACTACAATCGTTGATAATATAACCAGCAGTAAATAAGTGCCGTTAAGGCGCGCACCTTTTTCGATCTGGCTATAGAGTTCCTCTCGCGTGACCGTCACAGACACTGGCGGTTTTTCTTCTTCGGTTTCATTTTGTGGCAACGGCCAGATGGCCTCGGTTGCATAGATTACAATGCGTACATCTTCACTGCCAGACAGCATACCCTGTAGTGTGTCCATAACGCGCTGGCGTTGTTCAGGCTGGACCAGAAGACGCATACTGCAACGACCTGCCTCATCGGTGGCACTGTACCAGAAGTCGATCAACTCAAACTGTTCTGCGATTCCTTTAACGGTATCGAGGTGCCCTGCATCGGTAATAACTTCTATGACTTTCAATGTGACCCAATCCTGGATTATTTATTAAGCCTCGCCAGAGTGCCACAGCATGAGATTTCTCGCAATAAACTGTGCCTGAAATCAGGACATCCGGCCACGGCTTTCCCGTTAACTTTATGTGGTGCAGATAAATATGGGGACATGAAACCGGAACAGCCAAATAAAGTCACGCAAAAGATACCGCCCATAGCGACTCGGCTGCCACATTTGTTATGATCTGGCCAGTGCGGACTCAACCTTGTCCCGGTTTTCTTTACCGGTCAGTTGTTCGATCAGCTCCAGGGCAAAATCCATCGCCGTCCCGGGGCCGCGTGATGTGATTAGTTTTTTATCTACAACCACCGCCTGGTCTACATAGGTCAGGCCGGGTACGCTGCCAGGGTCTATACTGCCCGGATAACTGGTGGCCTTTTTCCCATCAAGCAGACCGGCACTGGCCAGCACCTTGGGCGCAGCACAGATGGCGGCGATGAATTTCCCCGCGTTGGCCATCCTGACAAGCAGTTCTCTCACCCGGGGATCGTTATCAAGGCGGTCGGCACCCGGCAGTCCGCCGGGTAAAATGACCATGTCATATTCACTTTCCAGTGCCTGGTCGAGCGTGGTTTCAGGTATGATAACCGTTCCCCTTGAGCAGCGAACGGGGCCTTCCCTGAGGCCGGCGGAGACCACGGTAACACCTGCTCGCACCAGCAGGTCTGTGATGGTTACTGTTTCAAGCTCTTCGCAGCCTTCTGCGAGCGGGACAAGGACGCGTGCCATATTTTTTGCCTCATGTTCCTGTATTTAAGCAATTCTGATACTGCCACCAGACGCACACCCATACCTTCAAGCTTGGGTAGCATTTCTTCAAGTACTTGTAATGTATTTTTATACGGGTGGCCAATCACCAGCACCGAACCTTTCTTTTTAGCCCTGTTGATGCTAAGCATGAACTGCCTGCGAATGGACTTCAGGGCGGGGTCGTGATCCAGAAAGACATCCCGTTGCAGGCTCGGCACACCTTCCTGCACGGCGACAGTCATGGCGACACTTTTACGCGTGGTACGGCTGTCAACAAAAAACAGTTTCCCGTTGCGTTTTATATCCTTCATCAGCCAGACCATGTGGCCCGGATGGCGGGTTAACAGGCTACCCATGTGGTTATTGATACCGGTCACATGTGGAACGGACTCGAGGTCTTTTTGCAGGGCCAGGCTGAATTCCTGGTGGGTCATATCGAGCGACAGGCCGCCCGGCCCCATCGGGTCATCGGCAATGGACTCCATTGGCAGGTGTAACATTATTTCCTTGTTATAGCTGTGTGCCAGTTTGGCCAGCCGAACGGTGGCCGGGTTCAATGGCAGGAATGAACAGGAAATTGCGCCCGGCAGCCGTACTATCCGTTCATGCCGGGCGCTATTGGTGCCGAGGTCATCAATGATAATACTGATAACGGGCATGTCCTTAACAGGCTTTGCTGCAACCGAAACCTGCCCATACAGGCCTGTTAAAAACAGCATGCATATACTGCCTGCTATTTTTAACTGCATGCCCGTCATTGCTACTTCTGGCTCACTTGCCTGGCTATAGACAGACCTTTCAGCAGATTCAGTGCCTCAAACAACTGGTAATCTTTCTGTGCAAGGCTCTGCTTGTCTTTAGGCTTCTTCCCTTTAGTGGTTTTTACCTTTTTCGTCTT
Organism: Gammaproteobacteria bacterium; assembly: GCA_011052215.1. Lineage (GTDB taxonomy): Bacteria > Pseudomonadota > Gammaproteobacteria > JAADHQ01 > JAADHQ01 > JAADHQ01. Next base: position 7,753 of record DRJK01000100.1, on the reverse strand, counting down.
GTTATTGATCAAGTGCCGTGCCAGGTCTTTTTCCTTGATAGAACCGATGACGGATTTTTTTGATAACGATAGCTTCGCACGTTTAACCTCGATATCCGGTTTAATGCCTTCTGCCTGGATGGAACGGCCGCTGGGCGTAAAGTAACGTGCCGTAGTCAGCTTGACGGCACTGCCACCCCGTGCCGGCATGATGGTTTGCACCGAACCCTTGCCAAAACTCCTGGTGCCCATGATGATGGCCCGGTGATGATCCTGTAGTGCACCGGAAACGATCTCGGATGCCGATGCCGAGCCACCATTGATTAATACAACCATTGGCGCACCGTTGATAATGTCCCCCGGCTTGGCGCTGAAGCGCAGGCGTGAATCCTGTACGCGGCCTTTCGTAAAGACAACCAGTCCATTGTTCAGGAATGCATCGGATACCTCAACCGATGCCCCCAGTACGCCGCCAGGATTGTTGCGAAGATCCAGCACCATTCCCTTCAGCTCACCGCCGGCCTCTTTCCTGAGTTTACTGACCGCATCATTCAATGACTTGCCAGTGCGCGTCTGGAATTGTGTAATACGGACATAGCCGAATTTTCCATCAAGCATTCTGCTCTTGACGCTTTTCACCTTGATGACTGCACGTGTAATAGCAATTTTAAGCGGCCTTTCATCGCTTTCACGTATGATCGTCAACGTCAGTACACTGCCGGGTTTGCCGCGCATAATCTTGACGGCATCATTGAGGCTCATGCCCTTGACCGGTTTTTCATTCAGCCGGATAATCAGATCGCCGGCTTGTACGCCGGCACGTTGTGCCGGCGTATCGTCGATGGGGGAAATAACCTTTACAAAACCGGCCTCCATACCCACCTCGATGCCCAGCCCGCCAAACTCACCACTGGTGCCAATCTGCAGGTCCTTGAACTCTTCTGCATTCAGGTAGCTGGAATGCGGATCCAGTCCGGTCAACATGCCGCGAATGGCATTTTCAAGCAGTGACTTGTCATCGACCTCTTCAACATAATCATTCTTGATTCGTGCATAGGCATCCGTAAAGGCTCGTAATTCGTCCAATGGTATGCGGCCAGCCTTGTCTTCTTTGGTTGCCATGGCGCCCGAACCAACCGATAGCATAATGCCGAGCGCTACTCCGCCTGCCATCAAGATAATATGTTGAAACCTTATTTTCATCACCTGCTCCTGTCGATCAATCCTGAATCGACGTAAATTAAACAATCACTCTGTTGAAAATAGCATATCCAGCGGGATACTGAAACGCCAATAGTGGTAATCAGCCCTCAAAACTGCAATTAAGCCCCTGATATCTAAGTCATCCTTATCTTAGACTGGCAAATCCCCCTCTGGTTCGCCGACACCAGATTGCCGGATTGACCGGTACGCCCTTGTGTCGCAACTCAAAATACAGCTGGCTGCGCGACTGGCCGCCACTGTTTCCCACCGATGCGATTATATCCCCTTCTTCGACCCATTCACCTATTTCCTTGAACAGGCTCTGATTATGGCCATAAAGACTCATGTAGCCATCACCGTGGTCAATGATAACCATCAGGCCATAACCCCGTAACCAGTCAGAAAAGGCGACCCGCCCGCGGGCAACGACCCGTACATTGACGCCCCGTGCCGCGGCTATCATGACCCCGTTCCATTTCAGCCTGCCTACCGAACGCCGGCCACCAAAACTTGCCAGCAACCGTCCGCTGGCAGGCCAGGGCAGCTCACCCTTGCGTGCAGCAAAAGGTTTTCCCTCGAGGTCCTTGGCAGGGATGTCACTCAGCGCCTGTTCAACGGCCTTCAGGACACGCCGCAGTTCACGCTCATCCTGCAGCATCCTGTCCAGTTTTTTGTCCTTGGTTTTTATTTCGCGTGTCAATGCCAGCAGAATTTTCTTGCGCCCTCTCCGTGCTTTTACCAGTTCTTTCTTTTTCACGCCCTGTTTGGCAAGCAATGTCTCGAGCATTTTTTTCTCGGCCACAATCCTGTTTTCGACTTCCTGCAGCTGCTTTAAGCGCTTTATCACACCCTGGATATGCTCGGCCCGTGAGCGGTTGAGGTAATCAAAGTAGACCAGTGCGCGTTTGACCGTGGAGGGGTCTCCCTGGTTCAGCACTATCTTGAGTTGTTCCTGACGCCCCATGACATAGCTTGCGCGTACCTGCTTGCCCAGCATGGTGCGATGACGCTTGAGACCGGCCTGCAATTCGGTGCGCTGCCGGTACAGTCCGCCAAGGTTTTTTTTCTGCTTTCTTATATCGCGACGAACTTTTCTAAGCTTGCGATTTATGCGACTAATGGATTTCTCCATGCGTCTCAGGTCATTCTGTACCCTGCTTTTTTTTGTACGAACCTTTTCCAGAATGGAGCGCAGCCGGGTAATACTGACACGCAGCTGTTCAAGCCGTGCGGCACTTTCGGTGTCACCATCGTCCTCGGCAAAAACGGGACTGGCAGCCAGGACCAGGCAGCATGACAGTGGAATAACAAGCATTACCGATGGCCTCAATATACTTGACAGCCATTGGCGACGGCTCATTCCTCGACAAACTCCACAAGACTGTGCCCTGTCATTTCAGACGGTTTATCGATACCCATACAGTAGATCATGCTCGGCACTACATCGGCGAGTGACCCCGAGCTGTCCATGTCTGCATCACGTCCAATATAAAGGAATGGAACCAGGTTGGTCGTATGGGCCGTGTGGGCCTGCCCCGTTTCCTCGCTATACATTTTTTCTGCATTTCCATGGTCGGCCGTGACCATCATTTCACCGCCGGCATGCTGAATGGCCTCGACAACACGGCCCAGGCAAACGTCCAGTGACTCAATGGCCTTCGTGGCCGCCTCGAGATTTCCTGTGTGCCCGACCATATCAGGATTGGCGTAGTTGCAAATGATCACATCGTACTCACCGGAATGAATCGCATCGACCAGCTTGTCAGTCAGTTCAGGCGCACTCATTTCCGGCTGCATGTCATAGGTAGGCACATGTGGGGAATCAATCAGGATACGCTCTTCACCACTGAATGGCTCCTCGACGCCGCCGTTGAAAAAAAAGGTAACATGGGCATATTTTTCGGTTTCTGCAATTCTCAACTGGCGCATACCCAGGTTAGCGAGATAATCCCCGAATACATTGCGCATTCTTTCTGACGGAAAGGCAACCGGGATGTGGAACTCTGAATTGTATTCAGTCAGGCTGACAAACTGGGACAACCGGGGTGCATCACCCGTCTCGAAACTGTCAAAATCCTCGTCGATAAAGGGTCGGGTAATCTGTCGGGCCCGGTCAGATCGGTAATTCATGAATACCATGACATCGCCATCCTCAACCTTTACCGGTGACCCGCCATCCGCAACAATGGTGGTTGCCTGGACAAATTCATCGGATTCACCGCGTTGATAGGCCAGTTGCAGTGCCTCTGTCGATGTGGTGGCACTAAACTGCGCCTGGCCGTGGGCGATCAGATCATAGGCACATTTGATGCGTGGCCAGCGGTGGTCCCGGTCCATTGCATAATAACGCCCGATAACCGATACAATCCGGCCATTACCCAGTTCGGCAAAGACATCATCCAGCCTTTGCAGTGATGACTCGGCACTTTGTGGCGGGGTATCGCGGCCATCGAGAAAGGCATGCATGTAAACATGTTTTGCTCCGCGCTCAACTGCCAGCTTGATCATTGCATGAATTTGTTCTTCATGACTGTGGACCCCGCCAGGAGAGAGCAGCCCGAGGATATGCACGACCTTGTCATTTTCAATGGCCAGATCAACCGCATCCGTCAGGGTGCGGTTGGTATAGAAAGAGCCCGTGCGGATAGCGCGACTAACGCGGGTAAATTCCTGATAAACAACTCGCCCCGAGCCAAGATTCAGATGGCCCACCTCTGAATTGCCCATCTGGTCGGCGGGAAGACCGACGGCGGCACCCGATGTACGGATCAGGGTATGCGGATATCGGACCCACAAACGGTCCCAAACCGGCGTTTTTGCGGCCAGCACCGCATTATATTGTGGATCTTCACTGTAGCCCCATCCGTCAAGGATCAGCAGGGCCATGGGTCTGGGTCTGATGGACATGTGCTTAAAAAATAGTTTCAGTTCTTTTAGTTACATACATATTTAGACATAGTCTAGCTTGAAAATACATCGGGGCGAAGCCCTCGTTTTTCAAGGGGCCGTGTTCCCGCACCCATTAAATACTAAAGAGTTGTTTCATGGAGTCCACAAACACTGTATTATTGTATAATGTTCCACTTATAAAAGGCAGTATTAAATTAATACTATTATATTATTATTATGAGTTCAGTCTTTGAAAATACAGCAAATCGATCTCCAGACGGTAACGTGAATATGATTGAAAACCACGAGCCACTGATTACCCAGGATGAAGATATTGATCGTGCGTCCCGCTCACTAAAGGCCATGTCTCACCCGCTGCGCCTTAAAATTCTGTGCACACTCGGTGACCGAGAGGTCAGCGTACAGGATATCGTTGAAAATGTGGGGACTTCACAAAGCAATATCTCTCAACATCTGGCCATTTTAAGGGACAAGGGAATTCTTGCTTCACGCAAGGATGCCAACCGTGTTTATTATCGGGTAGGCGACCCCAGAACCTTAAAATTAATTAGCATGATGCGGGAAGTCTTTTGTAGTCACGCCTTGTAATAACAAGGCACCGTCCAGATTTAAAGAGAGATCGGGATTCACTAGTCCACCTGATGTAGCGGCTGTCCAACAACCGCTTTTCGTACCAACATAACTTCAAAAAAAATATCAATATGGATAAGTTTGCAGAATTTGTAAGCAATCACCTGGTTCTTTCAGCTCCATTCTTTGGATTGCTGGCCTACTGGATCTTCGGTGAACTGAAAAACCGTGCAAGTGGTGTAGGCACCGTCGGAGCGAAAGATGCGATACAGCTCATGAATCACTCCAATGCGGTCGTAATCGACGTGCGCGAGGAAAAGGAAGTGATTGATGGCATGATTATTAACTCTGTCCATATCCCGCTTGATGATCTTCAAAACCAGCTTAAAAAAATTGAAAAATACAAGGATAAACCCGTTATTGTTTCATGCCGTACCGGCAACCGATCCGGCAAGGCCTGTAATGTGTTACGTAAAAACGGATTCCTTCAGGTCTATAATCTACGCGGCGGCATCCTTGCATGGCAAAAAGAAAACCTGCCCCTCGTTAAAAAATAGTTTCCAGACACCTTAATTAATTTAACAAGAGTAACTCAACATGACTGAACAGGACAACCAGGAAGAACAGGAAGACCAACAGGAATTTGGCATTCATTCTATTTACCTCAAGGATGTTTCTTTTGAATCACCCAATGCACCCGAAATTTTCACGACAGAATTCAAGCCGGAAATCCAGATGGGGGTTAACATTGATACCTCGCCACTGGGGGATGATGTCTATGAAGTGGTCTTGTCTATTACGGTCAGTGCCAAGGCCGGTGAAAAAACCGGTTTTCTGGTTGAGCTGCATCAGGCGGGTATATTTACATTAAAAGGCTTCAACGAAGAAACCCTGGGGCCCATGCTGGGCATTTATTGTCCGAATGTGCTTTTTCCGTATGCGCGCGAATCGACCGCCAGCCTGGTAACCAAGGGTGGCTTCCCCCAGCTCCTGCTGGAACCCGTCAATTTTGAAGCCATGTATGCGCAACACCAGGAAAATCAGCAAGGCACCATTCAATAACAGCACCCTGCAACCCGCACACCATGTCAGCCACAAATATAAAATCCATTGCTGTCATCGGTGCCGGTTCCTGGGGTACCGCGCTGGCTATTCTATTCGCCAGAAAAGGCATCCATACCACGCTCTGGGGGCATCTGCCGGATCACATGCAACAATTGCGGGACTCGCGAACCAATGAAGAATTTCTTCCGGGCTTTCGGTTTCCGGAAGACCTCGAGCCTTGCATCGAAGCCGGGCAGGCATTAAAAAACACCACCGATGTACTGGTTGTTGTACCCAGCCATGTTTTTTGTAATGTGCTGGCATCGATCAAGCCGTTTCTTGTAAAAAACTGCCGTGTTGCCTGGGCTACCAAGGGTCTGGAGCAGGGTACGGCCAGATTACTGCATGAGAATGCCCGTGAAGTACTCGGTGACAGGATTCCATTGGCTGTTATATCCGGCCCTACCTTCGCGCGGGAGGTCGCCGCCGGTCTGCCCACGGCATTAACCATCGCCTCAATGGACAGTGCCTTCGCTGCTGATCTGGCCACTGCCATGAACAGCGAAACCCTCCGTGCCTATACCTGTTCTGATATGACCGGGGTTGAACTCGGTGGCGCCATCAAGAATGTCCTGGCCATTGCGGCAGGCATTTCAGACGGCCTGGGCTTTGGCGCCAACACACGGTCGGCGCTGATCACGCGCGGGCTGGCTGAAATCATGCGCCTGGGTATCAAGCTCGGCGGTGAGGCCGAAACATTTATGGGGCTGACCGGGATGGGTGATCTGGTTTTAACCTGTACCGATGACCAGTCGCGTAACCGGCGTTACGGTATGGCGATAGCGCAGGGTATGAAAAGCGGGGATGCACTGAAATCTATCGGGCAAGTGGTAGAGGGAATACAGACAGCACAAGAGGTACACAGACTTGCAAAACGGCTGGGTATTGAAATGCCAATCACCAACCAGGTCTACCGCGTGATCCATGAAGGAATGGACCCTCGCAAGGCGGTTGATGAACTCTTTGCGCGTGAATTAAAGGCGGAATTCGATTAGGGCTCCTTAGTCATTATGCTGATTTGTACGGTTTGGCTCAGTAGCAGAAATTGTGGTCTCAGGCCTTGCCTGTCAGTGTATTGTCTTTTAACCTCGAGCCCCAGCTTCTGTCATAGAAAGGCTTGCTTTCATTAAAAAAATATTCTGATATCCCGTCATCTTCATCTTCACCCAGGATGATGAAATCAACAATTTCATCCTCATCAGTGGTGTCCCATGCAACTGCCGCCGCCTCCTGGATAACCCTGTCCAGATCCCCTTCACCCTGTAATCCGATGATCAGGTTGGGTACTTCATCCTCGCCCTCATCCTGAATCAGCGCCAGGTAGGCTGCAGCCACGCAATCGTGCTTGCTGAACAGGGTTGTCAGTGAATCAATCATGATTGACGGGTATTTGTCCGGCTCGCCAATCAGAATTTCGGTTTCATGTTCAATAACCCTTTGCTGTGTCTCCTGGCCAATACCATTTTGTAATAATGACGCTACCTCATCCGGCAGGAATTCCTTGCCGTATTCAGAATTTGGATTGATCATCAACTCCGAACCCAGTGTCATTTCAAATAATATGCGTACCGGCAATTCAAGATAGTTCGATTCTGTTTCGACAGACTTCTGTAGATGTAACAGTGAGGTGAAGAAGGGAATAACGCTCGTGCCATCGGGCCTTTCCCAGCTTTGCAGGGAAATCGAACTTCCTTTGTCCAGATATTTTTCACCTAACTCGTCATCGCCCGTGCTGCCGATTACATACGCCAGTGAATCGAGCAGATGCTGGCAGAATTCAGGTCGATGTGCCGGTTCGGTGGACGCCAGCCTTAACAACCTGTCCAGCTTTGACTCGGGTTCATCAATAATATTCATATGATAATTTTGTCCCTTTTTCTCCATTGTAGACCAATCAAATACCACCCGCAGAGCGGGTGGTATGATGAAGGCCCCTGGAAGGGGCCGTTACGACTCTTTTTATACTATTCAAACCCATGATTCAGCC
>DRJK01000099.1 GCA_011052215.1 Gammaproteobacteria bacterium | reverse complement strand
GTGGCCAATTTAAAAAAGCATGGGGAATTTAACAATGTGGGAAGCAGTGATCGGCCTGGAGATTCATGCCCAGCTGGCAACCAGAAGCAAGATTTTCTCGGGGGCGTCCACTGCCTATGGTGCGGAACCGAATACCCAGGCATGTGCAGTTGATCTCGGTTTGCCCGGGGTGTTACCCGTACTGAATAAAGAGGCCGTGCGCATGGCCGCCATGTTTGGTCTTGCCATCGGAGCGAATGTCTCTCGACGTTCTGTGTTTGCAAGAAAAAATTATTTTTACCCGGATTTACCAAAAGGGTATCAGATAAGCCAGTTTGAATTACCCATCGTTGAAAGCGGGCAACTGGACATCGAACTCGGGGACGGCAGTACAAAGACAATTGGCGTTACACGCGCGCATCTGGAAGAGGATGCGGGTAAATCCTTGCATGAAGACTTTCAGGGCATGACGGGTGTGGATCTGAACAGGGCAGGAACCCCGTTGCTGGAAATTGTTTCAGAGCCGGATATGCGCTCGGCAAAGGAAGCCGTGGCCTACATGAAAAAAATACACGCCCTGGTGACCAGCCTTGAAATCTGTGACGGAAATATGCAGGAAGGTTCATTTCGTTGTGATGCCAACGTTTCCGTTCGCCCAAAAGGTCAGGAGGAGCTGGGTACCCGTGCCGAATTAAAAAATATTAATTCCTTCCGTTTTGTTGAACGTGCAATCAATATAGAAATTACACGTCAGATTGATATTATCGAGTCGGGTGGTAAAGTGGTACAGGAAACCCGGCTTTATGATTCAGATAAAAATGAAACACGTTCCATGCGAAGCAAGGAAGAGGCCAATGACTACCGCTATTTCCCTGACCCGGATCTGTTACCGGTGGAAATTACCGATGAGTTTCTGAAAGATCTGAAAAAGAACCTGCCTGAATTGCCGCAAGAGAAAAAGGCACGTTTTATAGAACAGTATGAACTTAAGCCAGAAGATGCCGGGGTATTAACTGCATCGCCGGCACATGCCCGTTACTATGAGGTGCTGGTTGAAGCATCCGGAGGCGAGGCCAGGCTGGCGGCCAATTGGGTTGTGGGCACCCTTGCGGCCATGTTGAACAAGGAAAACAGGGATATAGCAAATAGCCGTGTCAGTGCGGGTGAGCTGGGTTTGTTGCTGAATAAAATAACGGACAACACAATATCAGGGAAAATAGCCAAGGAAGTATTCGAGGCAATGTGGGCGGGAGAAGGCAGCGCCGATGATGTAATCGAGTCACGAGGTCTGAGACAAATAACCGATAGCAGTGAAATTGAAAAAATTATCGATGATATTATCGCCGCCAACCCGGAGCAGGTAGAGCAGTTCCGGGCAGGCAAGGAAAAGGTACTGGGGTTTTTTGTTGGCCAGGTCATGAAGGCCTCCAGTGGCAAGGCCAACCCGGGGCAGGTTAACCAGTTGTTAAGAAAAAAACTGAGTGCATAAAATATTTTTTAGATACAAAGTCACTACCAATGCTCCGTTAACTTTATGAAACACATATGAATGTGAGGGCATGAAACCGGACTAGCCGAATCAAGACCGGTTGCCGCACGGATGCGGCAGCCGGACGGCCATGGATGGCATGTTTTGCGTATCTTGATCAGGCTTAACAGACTCCTGGTTCAAAAAAAGAGACAAGGGGCTGGAAAAGATACTATATTAGCTGATGATCAACTTACCGGAAAAGTCAACCATTGTATTTGTCACTGTCCTTTCATGTGCCTATCTTGTTGTTTCCGGCTGCTCAACCACCCCGCCCAGAAATATAAAAGACGGTTGTGCAATTTTTTCCGAAAAGGGTGACTGGTATGAAGAAATGTATGACAGCTACAAGAAGTGGGGTATGCCTGTCCATGTCCAGCTGGCCATCATTTACCAGGAGTCGCGTTTCAAATATGATGCCAAGCCTCCTCGCGGTACCTTGTTATGGGTAATTCCATGGTTCAGGAAATCATCCGCATATGGCTATGCACAGGTAAAGGATTCAACCTGGGACTGGTATCGCAGGTCTACCGGAAACAGGTGGGCCGATCGTGATGATTTTGACGACGCAGTCGATTTTATCGGCTGGTATGGTAACGTGACGTACCGCAAGCTGGGTGTCTCGAAGTGGGACGCCTATAATCAGTATCTGGCATACCATGAGGGCCATGGTGGTTTTAAAAGAAAGACCTATCGAAAGAAACCCTGGTTGATCAAGGTGGCACGCAAGGTTGAAGCCCGGGCCAGGCGTTATCGTGCGCAACTGAAAAGGTGCGAGGACAAGCTGGACAGGGGATGGAGCCTGTGGCCTTTCTAGCCTGAAGGTAATTCTTCATAAAATATACGGGTCTAACCCGATTGAGTATCAAATTCATCTATGAAAAAAATTGCAGTTATCCTGGTGGTTGTTTCAGTTGTCCTGTTTGGCTATTGGCGTTTACAGGGCGGCAAGCGTCCTTCTCCAGCCAAAATCGAGGGCCTGCCCTGGCAGATAGACAGCCTGGCGGATGGTGCCTCCCGGGTTTTCGGGATAAGCCCTGGCAGAACCACCCTGGGCGAGGTGAAAAAATTGATGGGTAGCGGGGCCGTGTTGGCAATCATCGGTACGTCAAAAACCGATTACGGACTGGAAATGTATGCCAGTCATTACCAGGCGGGAATATTGAAGGGCAAGCTGGTTATTGTCTCCGGCCTCGACAGGGCAAGTCTGGATGCCATGCTGCAAAGAGCGGTTCGCCAGGGTGTGTCGAGGCGGTTTTTATTACAGGCGGATGATATTCCAGTGGCATTGCAATCAAGGGTAAAGTCGATCACCTTTATTCCCGCGGTGAATCTGGACGAGGGCGTTGTAAGACGGCGCTTTGGTACCCCGGTACGTATTGTCAGTACAGGTGATACAGTGAAACACTTTCTGTATCCGGACAAGGGGCTCGATGTTATCATTAATGATCGCGGCAAGGAGGTGTTGCAATATGTGGCCCCTCGGGATTTTTCAATATTGATGGACCCGTTAATCAAAACTACCCGGGATATTATACCCGGGTGAATACCTGTTCGTCTGGTTGATCAAGCTGGATAACAGTAACACCTCTGCATTTTCAGTATCCAGACAGGCAATGGGTAAAATGCATAAATACACACATTGTTGTCCCGTTAACCTATGATGAATGTAGCTGAAATGTAAGCGACAGGTGCGCTTTGGGCTAGCCCGCAATCCGGACATGAAACCGGTATGCCTGATCAAGACACGCAAAACATGCCATCCATGGCGGCTCGGCTGCCGCGTCCGTGCGGCAGACGGTTTTGATCAGGTTTACCGATTCCATGTCCTCACATGGTTATGTGTTTCATAAAGTTAACGGGACAGCAGTGAAATACACACGATAATAAAACGGGCAAGCACTGCCAGATCGTATTCAGATACGGTACAAATTACCGTCGGTTTTCTTCCTGGTTCTTCCTGATTTTTTCCCTGATCCTTTCTTTCTGGTATTTTTCCTCAATTTCATCCTCGATATCGTTCCATCCCATACTGACGGGAGTTGTTATCCAGCGGTAAATTTTTCTTATAAACCCTGGTTTTGCAACTGGTTTCGGCGGCTCCGGTTTTTTTACGGGGTGGTCTGATTTCGTGATCGTCTTTTTCTTTTTGATTTTTCTTCTGATCGGTTTCCTGTCGTCTTCCATCGCCACGTTATCAAAAACAACAGGCAGGGTTTCCAGGCTCTTTCCGGCTTTCAGGTGATCAAGATTCAATTGCAGGTCTTCACGAGTGAACGCTACCATTTCACGCATGGTATCCGGCAGGTCATTCCTTTCCAGCATACGGTCTGTGTTTTCGATTAGTGTCACGGTTTCTTTTTTGACAACAGTGCGGCACTTCGTTTCTCTTTTATCCAGAATTGTTAACCGCTCCCTGATTTCCCTGGTGGATATAACCTGAGAGGTTGGTTTGGTTGGTTCGCCACGTGCCCTTAACATAACGCGAAGGGCTACAGCGGTTTGTGCCTTTTTTAAATAATCCTGCAACAGTTCATCACAGGATTCTCCCTCACTGGTTCGGCTTCCGGGTAGCTGTTCTTCACCTTTCTCCGCCAGATCGAGGATGTTCATCAGTTTTTCATGAACGTTTTGTTCCAGTTTATCGAGTATGTCCTTCAGCTTGCTGCTGGGCAGAAGCTTGGTTTTTTGATCCAGTTCTTCCAGGTTTTCCATGATATGTTTCGGAATACTGGCCGTCGGTTTGCCCATCAACAGCACAGCCTGAAGACCATGGTGGAGCTTTTCAACCGTCTTGGCTATTTGTATGGCCTTGTCCAGCGTTGATCGCTGGATTTCCAGGGCCTTCATTTCATCTGCGGGATTGATGTAGTCTATCACTTATACATTCCGGTATTTTTCTGCAGCGCCACTGCCATGTATTGCAGGTCAATAAATAGTCTTTATAATCATAAAGTTATAAATTTATGGGTCTACCCGGGCCAGCGCGAAAGCCAGTAAACTCCGAAATCATCAGTTGCTTCTCTATATATTATCGCCCGTTAAGTTATAAAATTGAGCCTGTCGGAAAGATAGTTAACGGCACCCGCGGGACTGACACGGGCCCGGTATGTGGTCATCGGCATCAGCACGGTTTTGAGGCTTGTCCATGACAGACTGGACAGCCGGGGTCTTTTTTTAGCTTGATGGTACGCCATTCCATATACCGGGCGTCCAGTAGCAATAATTTGCCATTCAGGTCTTCACCGAACCCGGCAACAATCTTCAACACCTCAAGGGCCTGTATGCTGCCAATGATGCCTACCAGCGGTGCCAGCACACCATTTTCACTGCAGGAACCATCCAGTTCATCTTCGTCCTTGTACAGGCAGTGATAACAGGGGCTGTCATCAATATCGTTTCTGAAAACGGCAACCTGTCCCTCGAGCCTGATGGCAGCACCGGAAACCAGCGGCGTATGCGTCCCGACACAGACCTCATTGACAAGAAAACGGGTCCCGAAATTATCGCTGGCATCGATGACAATATCGGCCTGACTGATCTGTGTTGTCAGTTCAGTCTTGTCCAGTCTTTTTGCCAGGGTTGTAATCCTTGTTTCCGGGTTGAGTGCCTTCAGTTTCTCCTGTGCAGAGTCGACCTTGCGACGACCGATATCGTTGGTGGTATGGGTAATTTGTCTTTGCAGGTTGCTGAGATCGACATTATCGTCATCAACAAGAACGAGATGGCCAATGCCGGCAGCAGAAAGATACATGGCCACCGGTGATCCGAGGCCACCCATGCCAATGATCAGAACCCGTGCCGCTGACAGCTTTTCCTGTCCATCAATACCCACTTCGGGAAGCATGATTTGTCGACTGTAACGGAGTAACTGTTCGTCGTTCATAAAATTCGGGTGTTTGTGGAGTAAACAAAGAGTATATTTTGTTTATCGTGGTTTGTGTAGAGAGATCGAGGTGGTGAGAAATGCAGGCTAGAGGTATTTCCGCCAGTAGTCGGGGCGGCTATCCCGGCAACCATGTTGCAGGCGGTTGTAACGGTTAATAAAAACATCGCGGGTGTGCTGTTGGCTCTTGGTATAACCACAGTTTTCACGCTGAACCTCTTCGGTGTAGTAATACAGGGCACGCTTGAGTTTGGACAGCAGGCTGTTATCCAGATGAAAGCCGAGTTCTATCAGTGTTTCCTCCAGCAATTGCAGGGTGATGAGGCGGATATCATAGCTGACATTGAGTTTATGGGTGCCTGACAAATCCAGGTGGACAATCCCGTCGAGACCGCTGAAGAACAGCATGGCCGTTTCTGCCTGGTGCGGGTCTGCGTGCAGGCTGCAAAAAGCGATCTCACGGTGTTTGATCAAATCTTGATCTGGATCTTCCATAATCTTTATTCTAGCGCAGTGGAGTGGATATGCGAGCCTCGGTGACGCGATCATGTCCGGCCAGATCCGGATAGGTATTAATATCGCTATACCCTTGTTCTACAAGTATTTTCCTGATCGTGCAGGCCTGGTCACAGCCGTGTTCCAGTAATAACCAGCCGCCATCGACAAGGTGATGTTTCGCCTGCATGATAATTATCCTGATGTCATCCAGCCCGTCCTTACCGGAGGCCAGTGTGGTAACGGGTTCATGGCTGACGTCGCCTGTTTCAAGATGCGGATCATTTTCCGCTATGTACGGCGGGTTGGACACGATGATATCAAACCGTGTATGGCTGACAGGTGAGAGCCAGTTGCCCGTCAATAGTGATATATTTTCTATGCCCAGTTGTTGTGTATTCCACCGGGCCACTTCCATCGCGTCGCCAGATTTTTCTATGGCGGTCACCGGGCATAAAGGTCGCTCGTACGCTATTGCCAGGGCAATGGCCCCGCTGCCAGTGCCCAGATCGAGGATCCGGGCTGGCTGATCTTGCGGAATCCGGGATAATGATTGTTCCACCAACAATTCGGTTTCAGGGCGGGGAATCAGGGTTGAATCATTAACCTTGAGGCTGAATTCCCAGAAGGCCTTGCGACCGGTGATATAGGCTACAGGCCGGCCCTTTCTGCGAAGGGCAATGCATTGCCGGAACTGTGATAACCGGCCTTCATCAAGTTTATTATCAGGCCAGGTATACAGACAGGAGCGGTCACAGGCGAGCAGGTGGCAAAGTAAAATTTCCACGTCCGCCTGAATGGTGTCAGAAGACCCGGCAAGTTCCTGTTTGCCCCATTCAAGCGCCTGTTTGAGAGTAAGTATGGAGGCCGGGTCAGGCACTCAGTTCTGCCAGCAGTTCCGCCTGGTGTTCGGTGGTGAGTGGGTCAATGATCTGGGCCAGGCCGCCTTGCATGATTTCATCCAGTTTATACAGGGTCAGATTGATGCGATGATCAGTGACCCTTCCCTGTGGGTAGTTGTAGGTGCGAATACGTTCTGAACGGTCGCCACTGCCGACCTGGAGTTTGCGGTTGGCCGCCTGTGCAGACTGTTGTTTCTCCTGTTCCGCTGAAAGCAGCCTGGATTGCAGCAGTGACATGGCGCGTGCCCGGTTTTTATGTTGTGAGCGCTCGTCCTGACATTCAACGACAACGCCGGACGGCAGGTGGGTAATCCGGATGGCCGAGTCAGTTTTATTGACGTGTTGTCCACCTGCGCCCGAGGCCCGGAACGTGTCTACCTTGAGATCGGCAGGGTTGATATCAATCTCCTCAACCTCGTCCAGCTCCGGCATAATGGCCACGGTACAGGCAGATGTATGCACACGTCCCTGAGATTCGGTTTCCGGAACACGCTGGACACGGTGGGCACCTGATTCGAATTTCAACTTCGAAAAGGCACCCTGGCCGATGATGCGTGCAATAATTTCCTTGTAACCGCCGTGCTCACCCTGATTTTTATTGATGATTTCTATCTGCCAGCGATTCAGCTCCGCATAGCGGGAGTACATACGAAACAGGTCACCGGCAAAAATGGCGGCCTCATCTCCACCCGTACCGGCACGTACCTCCAGAAAAATATTGCTGTTGTCATGGGGGTCTTTGGGTAACAGTAATTTTTGTAACGCCAGCTCCAGCTCCTGTTTGCGCTGCCCCACCTCCTTTATTTCCTCTTCGGCCATCTCGCGTAAGTCGGCGTCATCCTCTGTCATCATTTGTTCTGCACTTTTGATGTCTTCGAGGGTCCGGTTGTATTTGTTAAAAAGATCGACAATGGGATTGAGCTGTGCGTATTCCTGAGAGAGGCTTCTGAATTTGTTCTGGTCACCAATAATTTCAGGATCTGATAACAGGTGTCCGACTTCCTCAAAGCGTCCGCTCAGGGCTTCAAGTTTTTGGTGTATAGATGATTTCATTGAACCCCGAAGTGTTTATTTTTTTTGTGACAGGTTGAAGATTTCCTGTGCTGCACGGAGCAGTTCCATTCTGCCCCGGGTCGCGGCATCTCTCAGGTTTGTGCTGGGGTCGTGCAGGAGCTTGTTGGTCAGGGTGTTTGCCAGGTATTGCAATACTTCTTCAGCCGATTTCCCTTGCTGCAACTGTCGTTGGGCTTTCACCAGTACTTCATCACGAGATTGTTCCGCCTTGCTTCTGATTTCACATATCGTTTCAACGGCATTAAGCGACTGGATCCACCCGAGAAAATGCTGGACCTGTACATCGATAATCTCATTGGCCTGTTTTGCCGCTTCCTGTCGTGTCCGCTGACCTTCCCTGATGACATCGCTCAGATCATCGATACTATATAGATAGATATCTTCCAGTTCACCGACATCAGGGGCAATGTCGCGGGGGACGGCAATATCGACCATAAAGACAGGCTTGTGTTTACGTCGTTTGAGGGCATCTGTAACAATCCTCTTGTCCAGTATGGTTTGCTGGCTGGCCGTTGATGATATGACAATGTCGGCCTCTGACAGGTGGACAGGTATTTCCCCAAGGGCAATACCATATCCGCCAAACTGTCCGGCCAGGTCATGGGCGCGTTCAACCGTGCGGTTGGCTATGATCAGTCTGCCGACCTGGTTATTAAAGAGATGCCGTGCAGCCAGTTCGATGGTTTCGCCGGCACCAATTAATAAGGCGGTCTGGTTTTTAAGCTCGCCAAAGATCTGTTTTGCCAGGCTGACGGCGGCATAGGCAACGGACACCGGGCTGGATCCGATAGCCGTATTGGTGCGAATTTGCTTGGCGACATTAAAGGTATGCTGGAACAGTCGACCCAATGTCGACCCCAGCGTGCCTGCCTTGATTGCCTGTTGATAGGAATCTTTCATCTGTCCCAGAATCTGGGGTTCGCCCAGGATCAGCGAGTCCAGGCCGGTTGCAACCTTGAACATGTGGCGGATGGTCTCGTCTTCCGGGTAGGTGTACAGGTAATTTCTCAATTCACGGGTATCGATTTTGTGGTATTGCCCGATCCAGTCGATGACCGCCCCGGCATCCTGTTCTTCCATTGTGCAGTAGAGTTCAGTCCGGTTACAGGTGGAAAGAATGGCAATTTCATTGACAGGGTTTAATGCGGCCAGTTTTTTCAGGGCATCAGTGAGCTTGTCCGGGGCAAAAACGACCCTTTCCCGCAGTTCGACAGGGGCGGTTTTATGGTTGATTCCAAGTGTTATCAGGGGCATTTGCAGCTTAAGTACAATAAATCGGCAATTTTGAGGGTTATATATGGATATTACAAGTCAGATTGTAAGAATATCCGTATATAAAAAATAGTGCTATGGTATAAAAAACCGCAACTTTTTGTTTATTACCAGTATTTAATTGAGGATTCAGGTTGAAATGACCTTATTTGTAGAGAAAATTTCAAAAAATCTTGTTTTTTACACATTTTTGTTTATCGCCGTCTTCGGGATGCAGGCCTGCAGCAGCATGGCGACTAAATCCGATAAAAAAGAGCAAAAGCTATCCAGAATCAGTGAAGAGATAAATTATTCCCCCGTCAGGGGAATCAGTCCACGCTATTCAAAAGACGCACAACTGATCTATTTGTTGCTGTTAGCGGAAATCTCTGCGCAGAGGGGGGCCTTACCGGTTTCAGTTAGCGCCTATCTGAAGGCATCACAGTTAACCACTGACCCCAAAATTGCCGAGCGGGCTACCCGTGTTGCCTCGTTTGCACGCGATTATAAATCTGCCTTGAAGGCGGCCGAGCGTTGGGCCGTTCTGCAACCCCGGAATCTCGATGCCCACCATTCCCTGGTTATTCTCTATCTGAGGAACAAGTTGCTTGATAAGGCAGTCCAGGAAGTCGATATCGTTCTCAAGCTGACCGACAAGAGTAAAATACAGGGTTTCGGTCATCTCATTGCCCTTCTCAGTAACGAGAGCGACAAGGGAATGGTTCTCTCGCTGATGAACAAGGTCGTTACAAAATATAACAACAATGCAAATGCAAATTTTGCCTATGCGCGCCTTGCACTGCAATTCAGGAAATATACGATTGCCAGGCAGCAGGTCGAAAGGGCCCTTGAGCTCAAGCCTGATTTTGATGCTGCCAAGTCCCTGTTGGCCAGGGTACAAATGATCCAGGGTGAAACAGACAAGGCACTTGCAAACATGAAGGCCCTTGTTGAAAAAAACAGGGATTCGGTTCTGCACCGGGCCTCCTATGCACGTCTGCTGGCGATAGCCAAGCGTTACGACAAGGCGCTGGTTCAATTCAAAATGGTTCTGGATAAAAACCCGGATAATGCGGATATTGTCTATGCCATCGCCTTGTTGACACTGGAGCAACGCAAGCTGAAGACATCGGAGAAATATTTTCTGAAGCTGCTCTCCATGCGTAAACGCACACTTGAGGCATATTTTTATCTTGGAACGATTGCCGAGAAATACAAGAAGAATAAAAAAGCTATCGAGTGGTACAAAAAAATCCGGCATGGGCAAAACAGGGTTAATGCGATAATCCGCATAGCACAGCTTTATGCAAAACAGGGAAATATCAAGGCCGCACGTGAATACCTGCACTCACTACATGGGAGAGATTCCGGTCTGTCTGTGCGACTTTATGTTGTCGAAATTGATATCCTCTCCAAGGCAAAAAAATATGATGCCGCCATGGGCGTAGCCAACAAGGCACTGGATAATTTTCCCGATAACATTGACCTGTTGTATGCACGTTCATTGCTGGCCGAGAAGTCAGACAATCTGGATAGGTCCGAGGCGGATCTTCGGAAAATTCTTCAGAAAGAACCCGATAATGTCCATGCACTGAATGCACTTGGGTATACCCTCGCAGACAAAACCCAACGGTTTTCCGAGGCCTATGGTTATATCAAGCGGGCGGTGGAACTGGCCCCTGATGAACCCGCCATCCTCGATAGCATGGGATGGGTTTTGTACCGAATGGGTAAAATGTCTGAATCAGTCAGGTTTCTTCGCAAGGCACTGAAAATTTTACAGGACGATGAAATTGCAGCGCATCTGGGTGAAGTCCTCTGGGTATTAGGGCAAAAAAAAGAGGCAAACCGTATCCTGAGCAAGGCACTCAAACTGGTTCCTGACAGCGTGCATGTAAAAGAAGTCCTCAAACGCTTCAAAAAATAGTGGGACGGTTATCTTTATTATTGCTACTGGTTTTCATTGCCAGTGCCTGCAGTCAGCAAAAGCTGGTCGCCACTTCCCGACAACTCGATGCATGGAAGGCCAGACAAGCCCTCCTGGCCGGCCTGGAAAACTGGAAAATTCAGGGTCGTGTCGGGATTTACACCGAGGATGAAGCCTGGCCTGGTGACCTTCAATGGACACAGTCGAGGCAACAATACGATATCCGGATTATTGGTTCACTCGGGGCAGGAACCTTGCAGGTGGTTTCGGTTGAAGGGGGTGTTGTACTCAGATCCTCATCTGATGCCAGTCCACATTTCTCACCTGATCCGGAGTCCTTGATAAAAAGCCGGTTTGGCTGGACGCTGCCCATTCGCAACCTGCGCTTCTGGATGCGGGGGGTCCCGAGCCCACTGGAGCCCCTGGCAGGGCAGCCGGAACTGGACCATGCCGGCAGGGTAAAATCGATGGAACAATCCGGGTGGAAGATCAGCTATAACGGCTATCGCAAGGTTGCAGGTTTCGAGCTGCCAGTAAAGATATTGATGGAGCATAAGGAATTATCAGTCAAGGTGGTCATCAGGAAATGGCAGATCCGCTAAGTAATAATTGGCCAGCACCTGCCAAACTGAACCGGTTTTTACACATCGTCGGACAAAGACCGGATGGCTACCATTTATTACAAACTGTTTTCCAGTTTCTTGACTACTGTGACCTGCTGGATTTTCAGCTGCGCACGGATGGCCAGGTAATATTGCAGTCACCCATTGAAGGCGTCCCGACAGAAAAAAACCTGATATTCAGGGCGGCAAAATTATTACAATCCCATAGTGGCTCAGCAATGGGGGTTAAAATTTCTCTGGAAAAAAAATTGCCAACAGGTGGCGGGCTGGGCGGCGGTAGCTCCGATGCCGCCACAGTACTGGTTGCGTTGAACCATTTATGGGGCCTGGATTACAGCCATCGGCACCTTGCCCGGTTGGGGCTGGAGCTGGGTGCGGATGTGCCGGTGTTTATAAATGGCAAGGCGGTCTGGGCTGAAGGGGTGGGGGAGCAATTCCAGGATATCGGTTTGGACGAGCCATGGTTCTGTGTTATTGTGCCGGCCGTTAATGTATCCACGGCAGACATTTTTTCTGATCGGGAATTGACACGCAACACCAGCCCTATCACAATATCTGACTTTATCGGCGGGGCGGGCAGCAATGACTGCGAAGCCTTGGTGGCTGCAAAATATCCCGAGATAAAAACCGTGATTGAATGGATGAAAAGATATTCAGATACACATTCGGGTTGTATAGTGCGTACGAGGATGACAGGCACCGGTGCCTGTGTGTTTGCAGGTTTTGAGACAGAGCAGGATGCCAGGGAGGTGCAGCTGCAAATACCACCCGGGCAAGTGGCCTTTGTTGCAAAGGGGTTGAATCAATCACCCCTGTTAAAAAGACTGGATGAGGAAGCCAGTGAAACTTCCGGGTAAACAAATGGGGTGTCGCCAAGCGGTAAGGCACGGGGTTTTGATCTCCGCATGCGCAGGTTCGAATCCTGCCACCCCAGCCAAATTACAAGTGGTAATTTCTTTCTTGTAGATTGTATGACACACAGGTAGAGTGTTGACGTGATTACTGAAAATACATCCGGTGCGAGCGGGAAAATGATGGTTTTCTCGGGCAATGCCAATCCGGAACTTGCCCAATCGATTGCCAGTTATCTTAATTTATCCCTGGGTAAATCTGTCATTGAAAAATTCAGTGATGGTGAGGTCATGTTCGAGATCATGGAAAATGTCCGTGGTGCCGATGTTTTTATTGTCCAGCCAACCTGCGTACCGACCAATGATAACCTGATGGAGCTGATGGTCATGATGGATGCCCTGCGCAGGTCATCGGCCTGGCGCATAACCGCTGTATTGCCCTACTTTGGTTATGCCAGACAGGATCGCCGACCCAGGTCGGCCAGGGTGCCGATCACTGCAAAGGTCGTTGCCAAGATGATCTCGCAAGGGGGTGCCGATCGTGTCCTGACGGTTGACCTGCATGCCGACCAGATTCAGGGTTTTTTTGATGTCCCTGTTGATAATGTCTATGCCTCACCGATATTACTGGGTGATATCTGGCGGCAGAAATACACTGACCTGATGGTTGTGTCGCCCGATGTGGGGGGCGTGGTACGCGCGCGCGCACTGGCAAAAAGACTGGATGATGCGGATCTGGCCATCATCGACAAACGCCGGCCAAGACCCAACGAAGCCAAGGTCATGAATATCATTGGTAAAGTCGATGGCCGTACCTGTATCCTGATCGATGACCTGGTGGACACGGCTGGAACCCTGTGCAAGGCAGCAGATGCCCTCAAGGAGAATGGTGCCCGGGAGGTTGTGGCCTATATCACTCATGCAGTACTGTCCGGAGTGGCCATTGAAAATATAGAAAATTCGCGGCTCGATGAACTGGTTGTGACCGATACCATCCCGTTATCCGAAAGGGCGTGCGCCAGTACGCGTATTCGTCCGTTAAGTATTGCGGAAATGCTGGCCGAGACCATGAGGCGGATCAGCAGCGATGAGTCGGTCAGTTCACTTTATATGGATTAAAGGTAGTTAAAAGGGTAAAGATAAAAGGAGAAAGGGCTGTATATGGCCCTTTTTTCGTTATTTTTATTGCTTTCATCTTGTATATTGTACCTTTTCCCTGCCTTTTTGTTATAATCCCCGCCCTGTTTTGCCGGTCTTCCCTGGTCGCGGGGGGAACCGGATCAATTATTTAGGAGATAAATCATGCAAGAAACATTCGAACTGACTGCTGAGGTTCGTGCCGACAAGGGTAAGGGTGCGAGCCGCCGCCTGCGTCGTGAAAATGGTGTCCCTGCTATCCTGTATGGGGGTAGCGCCGAACCTCAGAGTATTACGCTGAAACAAAATGAACTGGCTCATCACCTTGAGCATGAAGCATTCTATTCACATGTTCTGACTATCAGTATTGATGGCAAATCCGAGAAAGCAATCCTGCGTGATCTGCAGCGCCATCCGTTTAAAGCCATCATCATGCATGTGGACTTTCTGCGTATAGATGAAAAGTCTCATCTTCGTATGAACGTACCACTGCATTTCATTAGTGAAGAGGATGCTGCGGGGGTCAAGGAGGGCGGCCTGGTCACACACTTGTCGACCGATGT
Organism: Gammaproteobacteria bacterium; assembly: GCA_011052215.1. GTDB lineage: Bacteria > Pseudomonadota > Gammaproteobacteria > JAADHQ01 > JAADHQ01 > JAADHQ01. The sequence continues at coordinate 3,977 of DRJK01000099.1, read as the reverse complement.
TGAAGTCAGCTGTCTGGCAAAGGATTTACCCGAGTATATTGAGATTGACCTTAGCGACCTGGAAATTGGTGAATCTATCCACCTGTCCCAGATCAAGTTGCCCAAGGGTGTTGAGATCGTTGCGCTGACACACGGTGCAGATCATGACCTGGCTGTGGTCAGTATTCATAAGGCAAAGGTTATTGTTGAGGATGATGCCGTCGTCGCTTCAGAAGAGTTGGCAGGGGAAGAACCCAGTGGTGATGAGTCCGGGGAATAATATAAAGCGTAGCCAAGACATAGCCAATGAATAAAGCTGTCATTTCACTGATTGCTGGCCTGGGAAACCCGGGTAACAAGTATAAACAGACCCGGCATAATGCCGGGTTCTGGTTTCTGGATGCCCTGGCCAGTGAATATGGTGCCGACCTGCGTACTGATGACAAGTTTCATGGTGAAACGGCAAAAATTAAAATTGGTGATCAGGAAATCTGGCTGCTAAAGCCGGATACCTTCATGAATCTGAGTGGTCAGGCCATTGCTGCGATTTCCCGATTCTACAAGATTCCGGCTGAAGAAGTTCTGGTAGTTCATGATGAGCTTGATTTACCTCCCGGCACTGCGAGGTTGAAGCGTGATGGAGGTCATGGTGGTCATAATGGTCTACGCGATACAATAGAGAAACTGGGAAGCAAGGAGTTTGCGCGCCTTCGTTTGGGCATAGGTCACCCGGGGGATAAATCCAGGGTGCATGATTATGTATTACATCAGGCGTCACGCGATGACCAGATAGCCCTGGAGATCGCAATACGTCACTCCACCGGTGTCATTTCTGAAATTGTTAGCGGCGACTGGGATAAGGCGATGAACCAGTTGCACACGGGTTCATAAAGAAGCCACCTAACCAGGATTTAAACAGGAAGAAATTAATGGGATTCAAGTGTGGCATTGTTGGCTTGCCAAATGTGGGTAAATCAACCCTGTTTAATGCCCTGACCCGGGCCGGTATCCAGGCTGAAAATTATCCATTTTGCACAATAGATCCCAATATTGGCGTTGTGCCTGTTCCTGATCCACGGCAGCAGAAACTGGCAGACATCGTCAATCCCCGGAGAGTGGTTGATACACACATGGAGTTTGTCGATATAGCCGGCCTGGTAGCAGGGGCATCGAAAGGTGAGGGGCTGGGAAATAAATTTCTGGCCAATATCCGTGAAACAGATGCCATTGCACATGTTGTCAGGTGCTTTGATGATACCGATGTTGTACATGTTGCCGGCAACATTAATCCCTTGTCTGATATAGAAGTTATCAATACCGAATTGAACCTGGCCGATATGGAAACGGTTGAGAAGGCATTACAGCGTGCAATGAAGCAGTCCAAGTCAGGCGATAAAGACATGATTGCGCTGGGCAAGTTGCTCGAACGTGTGCAGTCACACCTGGATGAAGGCAAGGGTGTCAGGTCAATGGAGCTGAGCGATGATGACAGTAAACGCCTGTATGAACTCCATCTGTTGACGATCAAGCCAACCATGTACATTGCCAATGTGGCAGAGGACGGATTTAGTGATAATCCCTATCTTGACCAGGTGTGTGATGTTGCTGACGCAGAGGGGGCCATAGTCGTACCGGTTTGTGCATCGATGGAATCAGAGATTATTGAACTCGAAGACAGCGAAATGAAAGAGTTCCTGTACGAGATGGGTCTTGAAGAGCCAGGCCTGAACCGGGTTATTCGTGGGGGTTATTCCATGCTGGGATTACAAACCTATTTTACCGCGGGCGTAAAAGAAGTGCGTGCATGGACAATACAGATAGGCGCGACGGCCCCGGAAGCAGCCGGGGTTATTCATACCGATTTTCAAAAGGGATTTATTCGCGCTGAAGTCGTTTCCTATGATGACTTCATCCAGTACAGGGGCGAACAGGGAGCAAAGGAAGCAGGCAAACTAAGGTTGGAAGGAAAGGACTATATTGTTCAGGACGGGGATGTAATGCATTTCCGTTTTAATGTGTGACAGTTATGTGTCATTGATTTTAGTGACAAGTAACGGTTGAAATAATTTTTCATACCGAGGATAGTGTTAGCAGATATCCTCGCGATCAAGGAGTAAACATGGTTCTGCTTCGGCGTACCAAAATAGTAGCCACACTGGGTCCGGCAACGGATAAAGCCGGTGTCACAGAACAAATGATTGATGCAGGCGTTAATACATTCCGCTGTAACATGTCTCATGGTACACATGAAGATCATCGCAAGCGTGTTGAGCGTGTCAGGAAATATACAAAGGAAAAAAGCAAGGCCGTCGGTATTTTGATAGACCTGCAAGGCCCCGAGATTCGTATCGGTGAGTTCAGTGCAGGCAGGATAGCGTTACATGATGGCGATCAGTTTATTCTTGATATAACCCTGGATGACAAACAGGGTACCAACGAAAGGGTTGGTGTAACCTACAAGGACCTGCCCAAAGACGTCAAGGCCGGTGATCACCTGTTACTGGACGATGGCCTGATCGAGCTGGAAGTTAAAAATGTAACTGATACAGAAGTGGTATGTATCGTAATAGTGGGTGGCCCACTGTCCGGGAAAAAAGGGCTTAACCGAAAGGGTGGCGGATTAACCGCAGAGGCCCTGACGGAAAATGACCGTCATGATGTTGCCTTTGCCGTTGAACTGAATGCGGATTATATAGCTCCCAGCTTTGTAAAAACTGCAGCTGACATAGAGAATGTCAGAGGGTTGATAAAAGATTCCGGCGGGGATTCCTTCATCATTGCCAAGATTGAAACAGCCATGGCCATCGTTAATCTTGATGAGATTATCAAAGTGACAGATGGTTTGATGGTGGCACGTGGCGACCTCGGAGTCGAACGTGATGATGCCGACCTGCCCGGGTTACAGAAAAGTATTATCCAGAAGGCACGTAAGGCCGACAAGGTTGTTATCGTTGCCACCCAAATGATGGATTCCATGATCAAGAGTCCGGTTCCCACACGTGCCGAAGTATTTGATGTGGCCAATGCGGTACTGGATGGAACCGACGCAGTCATGTTGTCTGCCGAAACTGCGGCCGGTGATTTTCCTTTGAAGGTAATACAGACTATAGATCGAATCTGTCGTCGTGCAGAGCGGGAGCATATAGCGTTGCTTTCACAACACAGAATCGGTGAAAAATTTGAACGTTTTGACGAAAGTATTGCCATGGGGGCCATGTACATCGCCAACCACCTGGGGGCGGCCTGCATTGCCACGTTGACCGAATCCGGTTCGACAGCATTGTATATGTCGCGCATTTCTTCCGGGGTGCCAATCTATGCCATGAGCACCCATTCGAAAACACATACCCGTATCAGCCTGTATCGTGGTGTCTATCCTGTTGTACATACACCAAAATCCAGTGAGCATGTCGCCTTTAATATAGAGGTCGTTGACGAACTCAAGGCAGCCGGTGCGGTCAAGACGGGCGATAAACTGATTATCACCAAGGGTGATTTGAGGGGAGAGGCAGGCGGTACCAATGTGCTGAAGCTGATCCTCGTTCACTAACCTGAAATATTGTATATAAACAACTGGTTGTGATGAACAGATTCCAGTCGGGCAGGTTTTTACTTTCCGGCCAAAATCCTGTATCTTACGCAACTTCTGATAATGGCTAGGTAGCTCAGTTGGTTAGAGCACGGCACTCATAATGCCGGGGTCGGCAGTTCAAATCTGCCCCTAGCTACCATTTTCAAATTTTCACTCCCTTCATCATTTTCAGATATATTCAGAAAAATGTCCCGTGACCAGATCGTGACCAAGCTGTGACCATGTGGGGAATATAGCTGTACAAGCATTCGATAATGAAGTCCTGAACGCTGGCCATATTTATGGAATTGATACACCTAAATGTTGCATGGTAGTTTGTATGTGCGTGATTGTTGTATATAACTAACAAATATACCGAGTTCATGAATTCGTAAGTATTTCGTTAGATTGATTGAATATTCCCTTT
>DRJK01000098.1 GCA_011052215.1 Gammaproteobacteria bacterium | reverse complement strand
GCCCATTGTCCAATATTCCCCACTGCTGCCTCCCGTAGGAGTCTGGGCCGTGTCTCAGTCCCAGTGTGGCTGATCGTCCTCTCAGACCAGCTACTGATCGTCGCCTTGGTGAGCTTTTACCTCACCAACAAGCTAATCAGACATAGGCTCATCCAATAGTGCAAGGTCCGAAGATCCCCTGCTTTCCCCCGTAGGGCGTATGCGGTATTAGCTTGAGTTTCCCCAAGTTGTCCCCCGCTACTGGGCAGATTCCTATGCATTACTCACCCGTCCGCCACTCGTCAGCACAGAGCAAGCTCTGCCTGTTACCGTTCGACTTGCATGTGTTAAGCATGCCACCAGCGTTCAATCTGAGCCAGGATCAAACTCTTCAGTTCAATCTTTGTGACTGTTTAATCTAACAGTCAAATCTTGGCTCGTTACTGATGATTTTTGAAATTGATTTCAAGGTCACTTGTAACGAATATTACTTGTATCAAGAACATTCATCGCAAGTACCCACACAAATTATCTAATCAAATTTTTAAAGAAGCTGAGCCGGGAGCTAGCCCGACCGTGACAGATAAGTATACAACGAAAAGGGGCCCCGTCAACAGACTGGAACCATTACCACTGTCAAATTTCGTTATATCCGGCAACGGACTACTTGCCGCCACCCTTGTCTGGAGCGCGCATTATACGGGCCTGAAGCTGGCCGTCAACCACTTAATGCAATAAATCTGAAATAATCGGAAAATAAACACGAAAAGGGCAAAACCGGTGTGATTAATGACACTTGCCGGCCGGTTTCTGCTATATACCGGTGTGCATACCATGGCATTACCCTGGCAATAACATATTGATAATGTTTATATAACCGCGATAACGCCGGGTATTATGCCCTGCCTGCAACGCGATTGGCCGCCACTGGCCGACCATGCACAAAAAAACTGCAGCCATTCGCCATTATTTGAGGGTGACACGGGCAAACCGGCGCTTGCCTACCTGGTATACCCGGGTCGTTCCGGCCTCGACCCTGAGCTTGTCGTCTTCAACACGTTCGCCATCAATTTTGACGGCACCCTGCCTGATCATACGCATGGCGTCAGACGTGCTTTTAACCAGGCCCGCATCCTTGAGCAGATTACCAATGGCCAGTTTGCCATCCACGGCCGGCAACTCCAGCTCCTGGATATCTTCCGGCATGGCCCCTTTCTGGAACCGGGCGATGAAATTTTCACGCGCCCTGACCGCCGCATCACGATCATGGAAGCGCTCAATAATCTCCTCACATAACAAAAACTTGATGTCGCGTGGATTAGCGCCCTGTCCAACACTCTGCCTGAATTGCTCAATCTCCGCCATCGGCCTGAAGCTCAGTAGTTCGAAATATCGCCACATCAGTTCATCGGAAATTGACATGATCTTGCCGAACATTTCATCGGCAGGTTCGTGTATACCTATATAGTTACCCAGCGACTTGGACATTTTTTGCACACCGTCCAGACCCTCGAGGATGGGCATGGTAATGACAACCTGGGGTTTCTGACCATAGGTTTCCTGCATCTGCCTGCCAACCAGCAGGTTAAACTTCTGGTCTGTCCCGCCCAGCTCGACATCGGCCCGCATCGCGACCGAGTCATAACCCTGGATCAACGGGTACAGGAACTCATGGATAGAAATGGGCTGGCCGGATTTATAGCGTTTACTGAAGTCATCCCGCTCCAGCATCCGGGCCACGGTATGCCTGGCTGCAAGCTGGATCAGATCGGCCGATGACATTTCATTCATCCAGCTGGAATTGAACATCACCAGGGTTTTTTCCGGCTCCAGGATCTTGAAAATCTGTTGTTCATAGCTTTTGGCGTTTTCGATGACCTGGTCACGTGTCAACGGGGGCCGGGTAACACTTTTACCGGTCGGGTCGCCGATCATGCCGGTATAATCACCGATCAGAAACATGACTTCATGCCCCAGATCCTGGAACTGACGAAGTTTGTTGATCAAAACAGTATGCCCCAGGTGCAGGTCCGGTGCCGTGGGGTCAAAGCCGGCCTTGATCCTGAGCGGCTTGTCTTCTTTCAGTTTTGATAGCAGATCATCCTCAAGCAGGATTTCCTCTGTGCCCCGCTTGATGATTTCCATTGCTTGTTGGTGACTTGACATAATTAACCTTGTTTATGATCGGTAAATAACCCCTGAACGGGGCACAAAAGATACCCGATGTTAACGGATTATTCCAATAATATGCCAATACCGGGGTCTGTCGGACTCAGGGTGAATTTACTGCGGAAACACCACTTTGGCCAGATTTTTCGCTCATTTGAGGTGAATACCGGGCCTGTTTAATAAAATAATCGGAAAATCTGCCTCAAAACGGCCTTCCCTCGCTACAATCACCCCGTTCCGGCAGACTTCCGGCAGACAGTTTTTAACGGTTTCATTGACCCGATCTGCAAAGACCGCTAAAGTAAACAATAAAAGTAAATAAATTCCGTATATTAGACGATTTTTATGCGACACGACTATAAGTTTCTGACAGAAAAAAAAGGGCTTACTGCCAGCTTGTTCAGCCCGGGAAAGGCCCATTTGATTCTGGTTTCAGCAATCGTTGCCGGTTTTTTTCTGGCATCCAGTCTGCTGTCTTACCAGGCCGATGCCAATAAAAACGAATCCCTGCTCATTACACCCGGGAAAGTCGCGCCACAACACATCATCGAAAACCTGCCACTGCCTTCGGAACCTCAGTCCAATTCGCTGCAACTGCCCTTTCCTGTTGCCAGCAAAACGGATGAAGGCCTTGTCTGGAAAACAATCAAGGTCAAGCCAGGGGAAAACATGGCGATTATCTTCTCGCGTATGAAGATCAGTCCAACCGTGTTAAACCAGATATTACACGTCAACAAATCAACCCGAAAACTCACCCACGTACTGCCGGGTAAAAAAATAAAATTCCAGATGAATGACAAAGGCGAGCTGCGGCAACTGGTCTACCAGTACAATATTGCCAACAGCCTGCATATCAGGAAAGTCAGCACCGGTTTTACGGCCAGTACACAGGAAAGAAAACTTGATACGCGAATTGCCCATGCCAGTGCCCGCATCAATCTTTCGCTTTTCCTGGCAGGGCAATCTGCCGGTCTGTCGGATAACATGACGATGACGTTGGCCAATATTTTTGGCTGGGACATCGATTTTGCACTCGACATACGCCAGGGTGATCATTTCACTGTGATCTACGAAGAAATCTTCATGGGTGACAAAAAAATACGTGATGGCAACATACTGGCTGCCGAATTCGTCAATCGAGGCAGAACATACCGGGCCATACGTTACACAGATTCACGTGGCCGCAGCCAGTATTATTCACCCAAGGGGTTAAGCATGCGCAAGGCATTCCTGCGTACACCGGTTGACTTCTCACGCATCAGCTCACGATTCAATCTCAGGCGCAAACACCCCGTACTCAACAGGATACGTGCACACAAGGGCGTGGATTATGCGGCCCGCCCGGGCACACCGGTCAAGGCGACAGGTGATGGAAAAATTATATTCAAGGGACGCAAAGGTGGCTACGGCAAGACCATTGTTATCAAACACGGCAGCGCCTACAGCACATTGTATGCCCATATGCGAAGCTATAATAAAAAGTCACGCTACGGCAGCCGGGTAAAACAGGGGCAGATCATCGGCTACATTGGCAGCACCGGACTGGCAACCGGCCCGCATTTACATTATGAATTTCGGGTAAACGGCCACCATCGCAACCCGCTAACAGTCCGCCTGCCGACGGCATCCCCGCTACCAAAAAAATACCTGGCAGATTTTAACAGCAAGGCCCAAACCCTTGTTGCACAACTCAATCTGATCAAAAACAACACGCTGGCCTTGTTGCAGTAAAACCACCCTCACTGTTCTCTATGCCTGAATATTATATAGGTCTCATATCCGGCACGAGCATCGATGCCATTGACACTGTCCTGATCGGCATGAAAGGTGACGGCAAACCTGAAATCATTTCAAGCCTGGCATCACCCATCGAGGAATCTATTCGGGTACCATTGCATGCCCTGATCAAGCAAGGCGCTGATGCAACCCTGGGACAACTTTCAAAACTGGATGTTATGCTGGGCCGTTTGTTTGCCGGGGCCGTACAGCAGTTGCTGAAACAGGCGGGTTTGACCGGGCCGCAAATCAAGGCCATTGGCAGCCACGGCCAGACAGTCTTTCACCAGCCCGAGGGTGGCACACCCACCAGTATCCAGATTGGCGACCCCAACCTGATTGCTGAAATAACAGGCATCACGACTGTCGCTGATTTCAGGCGCCGGGATATGGCCGCCGGCGGACAAGGCGCCCCCATGGTGCCGGCGTTCCATCAGGCCGTATTTCACTCTGACAGTGAAGACAGGGTAGTCGTTAATATTGGCGGTATCGCCAATATCACGGTATTGCCTAAGGGCGGCAATCAACCGGTTACCGGATTTGATACCGGCCCGGGCAACACCCTGATGGATCTATGGACCCTGAAGTTCCTTAACCAGACCATGGACAGGGATGGGCAATTTGCAGAAAAGGGGGTGGTCAATAATGAATTGCTCGAGCAATTACTTGCCGACAACTATTTTTCACGACCTGCCCCCAAAAGTACGGGGCGTGAATATTTCAACCTCAGTTGGTTATTAAAAAATTTCGGGCCAACAAAAACAAGACCGGAAGATACACAGGCCACACTGTGTGAATTAACGGCTGTCAGTGTTATGCAGGCTATAAAAAAGTCGGCGCCCGATACACAACGCATCCTGGTGTGCGGGGGTGGTTCACACAACCCGCTACTGATGTCACGCATGCACAAACTGGGTGGGGACATTATTTTCGATAACACCTCCATGGCTGGCATCGATCCCGACTGGGTGGAAGCCGCGGCCTTTGCATGGCTGGCATGCAAAACACTGGAGGGCAACAGTGGCAACCTGCCTTCGGTAACGGGGGCACGCTCGGAATGTGTCCTGGGGGGGATTTACCAGGCAGGGCTTTAAGCTGCAGGGACGGCCTTATTAGTAACATCAAATGCCGGTGCGCAGGCTTGCCGTAAGGAATTTAACTCATAAAAAATAACACTACCGTTCCGTTAACCTGTAACAAATATAGTTGAAACGTAAACGGCAAGTACGTTTTGAGCTAAATAGAGCATTACGGACATGGAACCGGTATAGCCAAATCAAGACACGCAAATGATGCCATCCATGGCCGCTCGGCAGCCGCATCCCTGCGGCAGACGGTCTTTATTTGGCTATGCCGGTTCCATGTCCTCACATTGATACTCGCTTCAAAAGTTAACGGAACGGCAGCGAAAAAATAAACTAGCGTTTGTCCATTGCCACATACGGACGTCTGGCATGACCGATATAGACCTGGGT
>DRJK01000097.1 GCA_011052215.1 Gammaproteobacteria bacterium | reverse complement strand
TTGCAAAGGACCCGGCCATTCGCTGCGAAGCACGCTTTGTAGCTGCACGCTTCAGGTCTCGCAGAGACATGGCATAATTAATCAGAGGTTCCTTAACATTAAGGGTTTAAAAATAGCAACACATAATGAACAAAAAAAAATATAAGCTGCTTATTTTGCTAAAAGTGCTTATTGCACTAGTCCTAATAGGAATCATACTCAGCAAGGTCAATCTCGATGATGTCTGGCTGGCGTTCTCCCGTGCAAATAAGTGGCTAATCCTCAGTGCTTTTTTTCTATATTTTGTAGGTCTTTGTATTGTTGCTGCAAGGTGGAAATTATTGCTGGCGGTGCAGGGTGTAACGGCAAGTTTTCCCACGCTGGTGAAATCGATGATTGTGGCAGTCTTTTTTAATAATTTTCTGCCGTCAACAATAGGTGGTGATGCAATGCGTGCCTATGACACCTGGAAAATGGGTGGTGGCAAGACGCAATCGGTTTCAATTATTTTTATCGATCGACTACTGGGTATTTTTACTTTGTTTATGTTTGCACTACTGGCATTGTTATTGACATCACACAATGTATTTTTTTTCCCTGATTTCAAACTATGGGTACTACTTGCGGTATTTGTCGGAATTGCCGCTATCTACATACTGTTTTTTAAGGCATCTGTAATTAGTCGGTATTTACATTCAGGAAATCAGGAAAATGTAGTTACACTGAAACGCATCATGCGGAAAGTATTTGATGTGTTTGCCGTCTATAATGGTAAACATGGAGTGCTTTCTATTACTTTAATGTTGTCGGTTCTTCTACAGTTAAATGTAATTTTTCACTACTATCTTTTAGCTTTATCATTGAGTATCGATATTCCATTAAGCGCGATGTTTATCATTATTCCAGTAGCGATAGTGGTGATGATGATCCCTGTATCAATCAATGCCATAGGGGTTCGTGAGCTGGTATTTGTCGCACTATTTAGTTTATATGGTGTGAGTAGTGCTGATGCTCTGGCCTTTTCCTGGATGTCGTTTATCCTGATCACACTGCTAGGTGTTTTTGGAGGCGTTGTTTTTATGTTGAGAAAAAAAGTATGAGTCACAGTCACAGTCATAGCCACAGTCACAGTCACAGCCATGAAACAGATAGCATGGGTGATCGTCGTTTAGGAATTGCTATTGTCATCAATATGCTGCTCACTGTGGCCCAGGTAATTGGTGGCATAGCCTCCGGCAGTCTCTCGCTGATAGCTGATGCCCTGCATAACTTCAGTGATGCAAGTTCTTTGCTGATTGCATTTGCCGCCAGAAAAATTGGACGCCAGCCTGCTGATCATTTAAAAACATTTGGCTACAAGCGGGCAGAAGTGATTGCAGCGCTTATTAATCTTGTGACTCTGGTGATTGTTGGTTTGTTTCTGATCTATGAGGCCGTCTTGCGTATTTTTGAGCCACAAATTATTGCTGGCTGGACGGTGATCATTGTTGCCACGGTTGCCCTGATAATCGATATTGCAACAGCCATTCTTACCTATTCCATGTCAAAGGGTAGTGTGAATATAAAGGCAGCATTTATTCATAATGTCTCCGATGCCCTGGCTTCTGTTGGGGTAATCATTGCAGGAACCTTAATATTGCTCTATCAATGGTACTGGACTGATACCCTGTTTACTTTCCTGATAGCAGGCTACGTGCTGTATCAGGCAGCAATATTATTACCAGAAACTATTCATATCCTGATGGAAGGTGCGCCAGAAAATATCAGTTTAGATGAAGTTATCCATGCGATGGAGGCTGTAGACGATGTGTTAAATGTCCATCATGTTCATCTCTGGCAGATTGATGAGCACCGGAATGCGCTGGAAGCCCATGTTGTAATAAATAATTTCAATGAGACCGAGAACGTAAAGCAGTTGTTGAAATCCGAAATTAAACAAAAGTTCGCCATTTCGCATTCAACCATGGAGTTTGAGGTTGATCATTGTGAAGAGAATTGCTGCTAGGAGTCTGTCGGACTTAGGGATAATCTACTGCGCTGATGGGAGAACGGTCCATGATTTTTCGTTGAGTAGGCCCACTATGTGCTTCAAAATCATGATCATTTGTCCTTGCTCCCCACCATGCTCGCTACGATTAGCTAAGTCCGACAGGGTTCTGGAGGCTCAGCAAGAAGTTGATGTGGAAGAAAAGAGTAATCTTAAAATTTTGTGGATAGTCTTGCTGGTGATTATGGGGTCGGATTTGCTGTTTGCGCTTAAGTGGTGGTTGACGGTCAATCTTGTGACGGGTCATTGAAAGCAGATTAAGGATGAAAGATTAAGGTTTTTTGACAGGGGTTTTCTTTTATCCTTTATCCTTCATCTCGTATCTTCAAAAAACGTCGCGTCGAGGACGGCGCTCCTACCAGTTTTGTTAAGACAGTAACTTTTTCAGTGTGATACCCATTTCAGCCGGGTTTTTTGTTACGGTAATTCCGCATTCTTCCATTATCCTGATTTTTTCAGCGGCAGTTCCCTTGCCACCGGAGATGATGGCACCGGCATGACCCATGCGCCTGCCTGCCGGGGCTGTGATCCCGGCAATAAAGCCGACCACAGGCTTGGTCATGTTTTCTTTTACCCAGATGGCACATTCTTCTTCATCGCTGCCGCCAATTTCACCGACCATCACCACGGCTTCAGTTTCCGGGTCGTCGTTGAACTGTTTCATAACATCCAGATGTTTCATGCCATTGACTGGATCGCCACCAATACCGATGCAGCTTGATTGTCCAAGCCCTAATTTTGTTAGCTGATCAACCGCTTCATAGGTCAGGGTGCCGGAACGTGAAACAACACCGATCGAGCCTTTTTTGTGAATATGCCCCGGCATGATGCCGATTTTTATCTCATCCGGTGTGATGACACCCGGGCAGTTCGGGCCAATCAGCAGGGTCGAAAAGTTCTTCATTTTATAACGGGTCCGCACCATATCCAGTACAGGAATTCCTTCGGTGATACAAATCACGAGCTCAATACCGGCATTTACTGCCTCATCTATGGCTGCAGCGGCAAAGGGAGGTGGTACGTAAATGACTGAGACATTTGCCCCGGTTTCTTTTCTTGCTTCAATCACGGTATTGAAGACGGGTATGCCTTCGAATTCCTGGCCACCTTTGCCTGGTGTGACACCTGCGACGTAAGCCCGTTTGCCATTGGCATAGGCCGCGCTATGGTGAGTATGGAACTGGCCTGTTTTACCGGTAATGCCCTGGGTCAGTACACGGGTATTTTTATCAATTAATATCGACATCAGGATTGCCCTTCAGCGGCATCAACCGCTTTTTTAGCCGCATCTGCCATGTCATCTGCGGCAATGATACTCAATCCGGAATCAGCCAGTAATTTCTTTCCCTGTTTAGCATTGGTGCCTTCGAGGCGTACTACCAGTGGGATGCTCAGGTGAATGTCTCTTGCCGCGGTGATCAGTCCTTCAGCGATGATGTCACAGCGCATGATTCCACCAAATATATTGACCAGGATGGCTTTGATATGAGGGTTTTTCAACATCAGCTGAAATGCATTGGTGACCTTTTCAACAGTGGCTCCACCTCCGACATCTAAAAAGTTGGCGGGTTCACTACCATAGAGCTTGATAATATCCATGGTTGCCATGGCCAGTCCTGCGCCATTAACCATGCAGCCAATATTTCCATCCAGCGGGATATAGCTGAGGTCGTATTTGGCTGCTTCAATTTCGTCAGGATCCTGTTCATCCGGGTCATTCAGATCATTGATTTCAGGGTGCCGATAGAGGGCATTGTCATCAAAATTCATTTTTGCATCCAGCGCGATAATGTCACCTGCCGGGGTAATGACCAGTGGATTGATTTCTACCAGAGAGGCGTCTTTTTCTATGAATAACTGCAGCAGAGTATTGAATAGCTCAATCGCCTGGGTTTTTGTCGGACCCGACAGTCCTAATTTTTCTGCAATGAATGTAAGATCATTCTGATTAAAACCATTGGCACTATTGGCACTAATGGCATAGGCGGTAAGGATCTTTTCAGGTGTTGCCGCAGCCACTTCCTCAATTTCTGTCCCACCTTCGGTGCTGGCCAGCAAGGCTATCTGCTGACGACTTCGATCGACCAGCATGCCAACATACAACTCACGGGCAATATCAACGGCTTCTTCAACCAGTAGCCGCTTAACAATGTGTCCCTGAGGCCCTGTCTGTTTGCTGATAAGGTTCATTCCCTGAATGCTGTGGGCATGCTGGCTGACTTCTTCAATGGAACTGGCGACTTTGACTCCGCCGGCCTTACCACGTCCACCAGCATGAATCTGAGCCTTGACCACCCACAGGTCACCGCCCAGTTTTTTTGCTGCAGCGGTACAATCATCTGGACTCATGCAGGCTGACCCTGCAGGGACAGGAATATTGTATTCTGCGAGTAATGCCTTGGCCTGGTATTCGTGTATATTCATTTATTTAGTAAAAACAAAGTGATATGGATTTATCTTAATACAGGTATTTTGTCATTATTTCGTTTTTTTTATCACGGAGTGTTTGAACCGTGAACGGTGATGCTTCATAATTGTCTTATTGTTAACCCCGGCCCAAATGATAGCCTATGTTGACCACATTACTGAAAGCAAAATTACACGGTGCGCATGTCACGCACTCTGAACTGGAGTATGAAGGCTCCTGCGCGATAGACTGTGTTTTATTGAAAGCTTCTGGCATACACGAATACGAACAGATTCAGATCTACAATATCACTAATGGCGAGCGTTTTACTACCTATGCCATTCAGGCCGAGTCTGGAAGCGGCATCGTATCCGTCAATGGCGCTGCAGCGCACAAGGCAAACCCAGGCGATAAGCTGATTATATGCTCCTATGCAGCTTTTAATGAAGCTGAGATGAAAGTGTTCAAACCTGTGCTGGTTTACCTCGACGAAATGAATGCAATTATTCGTATCGGTAACCGGATTCCTGTACAGGCGGCTTAACACCTCGATTTAGGTATTACGTTTTATGTTTTACGTAAACCCATTGCTGTCCCATAAAGATTTTGTAGGTTCGAATTCATTCGGACAAAAAGCTGTGCGAATGAATTCGCACCTACAATATTACAAAAGACCCTGGCCATTTCGGCCACATTAATGTCATCAAGAATGCATGCCCATTTCATGTTACTGATCATTGTATAAACGATGATCATCGCTTGAATCAATACCTTAACAGGTTTTCATTCTATATTTATGGGACAGCAGTGACGTAAACCCTAATCCGTAAAACGTAAAACATTGTTTTAGAACTCGTCTTTCCACAACCGCAAATATCTAAAGCAATCCTCACTGTTGTCAATATTCTGTCCTGAATACTGTGCTACTGCTTTCATGATGTTTACTCTATCTGTACGAAGGAACGGATTGTAACGCATTTCATTTCCCAGGGTGGAGGGCAGGGATGGCAGGTTTTTTCCACGCAGATCTTTTACTTCATCCATCCATCGCTGGATTTCCGGATTGTCAGGTTCAACAGCCTGTGCAAAGCGGAGATTTTCCAGTGTGTATTCATGTGCACAGTAAATGGTGGTGTCTGCAGGCAATTGTTTTATTCTTTGTAGTGCTGCGTGCAGTTGTTTAGCAGTGCCGCCAAACAATCGGCCGCAGCCTGCACTAAATAGAGTGTCGCCAGTGAACAGCATGTTGCCTGTCAGATAGCCAATATGTCCAGCCGTATGCCCACTTAAATCCATTACCTGAAAGTCCAGTTTTATCTCGGGTATGCTGAAGCTGTCATTGCCAGTTAATGGTGTTGTGAGGCAGGGTATAAATTCTGTAGCAGGGCCATAAACGGGAATGTCATACTTTTTGATTAGTTGTTCAATTCCATCCACATGATCCCAATGGCAATGGGTAGCTAATATTGCTACAGGTTTAATATTCTGCTGTTCAAGGAAGTTCACACAAACGGTCGCGGTACCAGGATCTATAATTACAGCGGTAGAATTAATAGTGTTGATAATTACCCAAATGTAGTTATCCGACAGGGAAGGAAGGGGTTTCAGGTTAATTGTCATCAGTTTATTTGAGATTGTCACTGCATCTGTGTGTGTATCACTGAATGAACCACGGGTAAGCTCGATTCTGGGTAGCCCTTGATTAATTATGCCATATCTCTGGCCATCTCGGGAAAGACGTACTCAGAGGTTCCCTGGATAAAAATAGTGCTTTACCAATTGATTCAGCTGCTCTAAAAATATTTGAAACAACTAAACCCACGGAAGCGATTATTATTTTAGAAAGAGATGGTGGAATTCTGGTTACTGGTGATTCTTTACAAAACACCCCTGAACCAGATCAATACGTGAATTTTCCTGCACGATTGATGATGAAAAAAACAGGATTCCTTAAAGAGAACAATATTGGGCCTGGCTGGTAAGGGCTTGCACTTTGTATCTCATGTCATTTTCCAACTCGCACAAAAAACTTACATATATTACAATATTATGTTTTTTTAATACATCATGATGGATGAAGGATTGTGAGCGGCATCATAAAAAATAATATGAAGAATCTGGTGGCGGGTTTAATCTTTATTCTGTTTGCACTCTGGTTGGCAGCCGTCGTTCCTTCTATCGAAATTGCCTGGGTCACAGCAATTCTGCTGTTTACTATTTATCTGTTTGTATTTGAAATTGTAGGTGTTGATGTTGCAGCTATCTCTATTATGGTGTTGCTGGGTCTGACTACTCTATTCGCTCCCTGGATGGGATTGCAGCAGGGGTTGGTAGACAATGAAAATTTATTTCAAGGTTTTTCAAGTAATGCGGTAATGTCGATTATTGCCATAATGATAATCGGTGCCGGTCTGGATAAAACTGGTCTGATGAATACCGTTGCTGCCTATATTCTGAAAATCGGTGGCAAGACTGAAAAGCGCATCATTCCAATTATATCCGGCACTGTCGCAATCATTTCGTCATTTATGCAAAATGTTGGTGCGGCAGCATTATTTCTCCCTGTAGTCAGTCGAATCTCTGCTCGATCAGGTCTACCGATGTCCAGGCTGCTAATGCCTATGGGATTCTGTGCAATACTCGGCGGCACAGTTAGTATGGTCGGTTCTTCCCCGCTAATTCTGCTCAACGATCTTATCCTGACTTCAAATCATGCCTTACCCGATGGCCAGAAGATGGAATTATGGTCATTGTTTTCTGTTACCCCTGTGGGTCTCGCACTGGTTGCAACTGGGGTAATCTACTTTGTTGTGGCAGGCAGGTTTGTGCTGCCAAAGATAGCCAAGGAAACCCACTCTGTCGCCGCTACAACTATGGGTTATTTTCAGGATGTCTATGGTATTGATTTCGCTATGACAGAGGTTTATATCCCGGAGGGTTCTAGTATTGCTGGGAAAATGCTTGATGAAATTGAGACAGACCATGCTATTCGAATCATTGCCACACAACGACCCGATGGTGAAACACGTGTTGGTCCAGGATCACTGGCCAGAGATGTAGCCCTGGATGGCAAAATGTCACTTTGCATTTTGTCTTCTCCTGTGAACCTCAAGAATTTTGCAGAGGCCTATGATCTAATAATTCGTGATGAAATAGAGATATTTACAGAGTCGTTGGCAACGACAAAGGCCGGTATCGCCGAAGTTGTTATCCCACCAGGTTCGAACCTGATAGGCAAGAGTGCCCGTGATATCTGGTTGCGTAAGGTTTATGGCATTGCCATGGTTGCCCTTCATCGTAATGGTGAAACCCTGCGTGAAGGTGAGGGGATAAGGGATATGCCATTACAGGCAGGCGATACACTGGTCGTACATACCCAGTGGGATGCTTTGGTCCGTCTCGAAACTGATCGTAATTTCGTTGTTGTCACGACCGAATTTCCTCATGAAAACCTCCGTCCTAACAAGGTAGGTTGGGCAAGTTTTTTCTTTGCTATCGCATTGTTACTTGTTTTATTTACGGACCTGCGTCTTTCGATTGCCCTGCTCACAGGCGCGTTGGGAATGGTTTTATCCGGGGTATTGTCAATAGATGAGGCCTATGAAGCGGTATCCTGGAAAACAGTGTTCCTGTTAGCCAGCCTGATTCCATTAGGTCTGGCAGTTGAAACCAGTGGCACAGCAAGGTGGATTGCTGATCAGACGCTGATTGTGATGGGCGGTCAACCTGTCTGGGTAATTCAAGCCTCTGTCGCAGTGCTGGCGACTTTCTTTACTCTGGTCATGTCTAATGTTGGTGCGACAGTTCTGCTGGTACCCCTGGCGGTAAATATTGCCATTGGTGTTGGTGCAAGTCCCGCAGTGTTTGCGCTTACCGTTGCCCTGGCAACATCAAACTCCTTCCTGATCCCGACCCATCAGGTGAATGCGCTAATTATGGGTCCTGGTGGTTATAGAGTACCAGACTTCATGAAGGCTGGTGGGATTATGACTATACTATTCCTGGTGGTCATGATGGTGATGATGCTGCTGGTGTTTTAAGGAGTAGTTTTCAGGGTACCTCTATTAATTCATGAATTAATAGATGTGCCCTTCAGTGTTCAGAAAAAAGAAAGACCGCTGAATTCTCCGAAAACTGAAAACTGAACACTCTGTATTAACTAAAACTATGTTCCTCAGCAGGAAACTTCCGGCTTCGTACATCGTCTACGTAAGTCCTGATCGCTGTTTGAATATCCGGGCTTTCCTGCATGAAGTTTTTTGCAAACTTAGGTACTTTACCAGGTGTTATACCTAGTAGATCGTGTAGAACGAGAATCTGTCCATCACAGGCATTTCCGGCACCAATTCCAATTACCGGTATTTCAGTGTTGGCGGTAATTTCTGCTGCCAGAATTTTCGGTACACACTCAAGCAGGAGAAGATCTGCACCGGCCTTTTCTAACGCTGCTGCCTCTTCAATCATTTTTTCGGCTGCCTGTGCGCTGCGCCCCTGAACCCTGTAGCTGCCAGCTTTATAGATAGATTGTGGTTTTAATCCAATATGTGCGCAGACCGGGATTTCATGGCTGGATAAAGCTTTTACTATGGGTATCTGATCCAGTCCTCCTTCCAGTTTAACCATATGCGCTCCGGCCTGCTGCAGTGCATCTGTGGCATTATCCAGTGCACGTTCAATACCTGGATAACTCATAAATGGCATATCCATTATTAGCAGCGCTCTCTCGACTCCCTTGCTGACTATAGATGTATGATAAAGCATATCCTCCATGCTGACTGGGATGGTTGTCTGATGGCCCTGTATGACCATGCCGAGGGAATCACCGACCAGAATTATGTCGACCCCAGATTGATCCAGTAGATATGCAAAGCTGTAGTCATAGGCTGTCAGGGCAACAATGGGCTGTTTTCCCTGCTTCATTTTTTTAAAGGCTGGCAGGGTAAGGCGGCATGTACTGGTTTGAATGCTCATAGGATCGATATCAATTAAATAAATGCTCCCCTCATGCTTCGTTGACGATTTTACTTAATGTCGATAATTCTTTTCGTATCGAGGCGACTGAGGTGTTGAAAAAGTTTTGTTCTGTTTCATTAAGATCCAGTTCAATTACCTTTTCCATACCATGCTCACCAAGGACTGCTGGTACGCCGATAGTAATATCTTCTTCACCATACTCGCCCTGTAAATAGGCCACCGTGGGCAGAACTGATTTTCTATTGTATGCGATAGCTTCTACCATCTCGGCAATGGCCGCTGCTGGTGCGCCATAAGCACTGCTGTTGCCTTTCAGGGCAAGAATTTCAGCACCACCTGTACGGGTGCGTTGAATGATTTCATCAATCTTGTCAGAAGTCAGGAAATTCTCAATAGCGATACCCGATATTGTCGTGAATCGTGTCATTGGAACCATTGCATCACCGTGACCACCCATCACCATGGCATTGATATATTTTGCCGATAACCCTGTTTCCAGTGCAACGAAGGCGGCCATGCGCGAGGAGTCCAGCACACCAGCCTGTCCCATAACCCGATTTCTGTCCCAACCGGTACGCTTAATTGCATGGTAGGTAAGGGTATCAACTGGGTTACTGACAAGCAGCAACATGGAATCCGGTGCATATTGCAGTACATCATCAAGAATTTCATCAAGCACTCTTACATTGGTTTCCATGACATCGGCACGCGACATACCAGGTTTACGGGGGATGCCGGCTGTAACGATGATGATATCGGCACCTTCGATTATTTTATTATCGTTGGAACCCCGCAGACGAGTATCAAAACCAAACAGAGAGGCCGATTCCTGAATATCCAGCGCTGCGCCGGCTGCAGCACCATCACGTATATCTGTCAGGATGACTTCCCGGCTAATATCACTAGTTGCCAAAAACTGGGCAGTAGATTCTCCAACACGCCCGGCGCCGATGATTGCAATTTTATTCATGGCAGATCTCCTTTTGCACTCTTGTATTTAATATATATTAGTTTGAGGGGAAAAGGGAAAAAGAAGTTCCAGGGGGGTAAAGAAGATCCAGGTTCCAGGATTGAGCCTAAAAACCACAACAGCCTCAAAGGCGCAGCCCTAAACAGAGAAAATTTCAGGTTTTGATTTCACCTGGAACCTGCAACTGGTTTTATTTCTTATATACAAGATCCAGCCGCGCAACCCCCGAATCAATAGCCGCCTGCGCTACAGCCTTCGGTACCACATCAATCAGGCGCGGGTCAAAGGGCTTGGGGATGATGTTATCTGGGCCGAATTCAAGTGAATCATAACCGTATATTTTTGCAATTTCTGGCAGAACGGGTTGTTTACCCAGATCTGCCAGCGCATGGGCGGCAGCAATGTGCATTTCTGTGTTGATGCAGGCTGCACGCACATCCAGCGTGCCACGGAAGATGAAGGGGAAGCCGAGGACGTTATTGACCTGATTAGGATAATCGCTGCGGCCAGTGGCCATGACCAGATCATTACGTGTCTGATGGGCCAGCTCCGGTAATATCTCAGGCACCGGGTTGGACAATGCGAAGACGATAGGGCGTGGCGCCATGGACAGCAGCATGTCACTGCTTAGCAGATCCGGACCGGATACACCGATAAAGATATCGGTATCTTCGCAGGCATCTGTGAGTGTTCGCTTTTCCGTCTTAATGGCAAATGCCTGCTTGGTAGCAGTCAGGTTTTCGCGCTGGTCGTGAATGATACCCTGACGGTCAACCATGTGGATCTTTTCACGTTTTGCACCCATTTTAATTAACAGGTTCATGGATGCAACGCCGGCGGCACCCGCGCCAAGGCAAACGATGTTTGCATCGGGCAGGGTCTTTTTCTGAAGTTCCAGTGCGTTGAGTATGCCGGCTGCAATAATTATCGCTGTCCCGTGCTGGTCATCATGAAAGACGGGTATATCCAGGCGTCGTGATAATTCCTGTTCGATATAGAAACAATGTGGTGCAGCAATATCTTCAAGATTGATACCACCAAAACCACCTGCAATGCGAGCAACGGTATCGATAAAGTCATCCGGGTCTTCTGCATCGACTTCTATATCAAACACATCGATGTCGGCAAAACGTTTAAACAACACGGCCTTGCCCTCCATGACGGGTTTGCTAGCCAGTGGGCCAGTATTGCCAAGGCCAAGCACAGCCGTGCCATCGGTGATTACGGCTACCAGGTTACCCTTACTGGTGTAGCGATAGGCATTTTCCGGGTTATTCCTGATTTCCAGCACCGGTATAGCGACTCCTGGAGTATAGGCCAGGGAAAGGTCTTCCGGTGTGGTAGTGGCCTTGGTAATTTGAATTGCCAGTTTCCCCGGTCTGGGTAATTCATGGTATTCGAGGGCAATCTTTCTAAGTTTTTCGGGCATGATCGTGGTCAGGAGCTACGTGTGTTTCAGGTGGCGAATTCTACCACGTTTCCGTTTGATTCTTAGGGTGTTGCTCGTTTGTATGCTGATTTCTGGTAAAATTGCGGTTTTAAGATTATCCGAGGAGAGACCCATGTTTGATGAAGGCAGCTGCAGCGAAGCGGAACCCTTTGCGCTCCAAGTGCATGGTGACAGCATGGAACCCGAGTTTAAACATGGTTGCATCATTGTTGTGGATCCGGCAGGTGTCGTCAGCCATGAGAGCTTTGTGGTTGCCAGGAACGATGATGGTCTTATCCTCAGACAATTAATCATTGATGGGAGTCGCTACATTCTTCGACCGCTAAACCCTGTCTATGATGAAGAAGATATAGCTGGCATGCATATGGTAACAGGACTAGTTACGCAGCAGCCGGGGCGTCGACGTAAGGATATGCGGCATTACACTTGAAAATCAGGGGGGGGGGTGTCGTACCTACAGAAGATCCAGATAGATCGTTGCAGGATCACCCAGATTTTCGATCTTTCCCCCTTAAACCTTTTCATTTTTCCCTTAAGGAACCTCTGATCAATTCATGAGCTCGTATCTTTCGCCTAAAATATCCAGTTTTTTCGTTGCAAACTTTCGCAATAGCCAGCTATTACGTGTGATTTGTACCTCAAACCTGAATATTTTAGATCGCAGGCCACTTCGTTCAGACACATTAGGGGGTTTCTTAATTATTCCATTGCATCAAATTTTATGCATCAGTGGCACTGATTTTAACAAGATTTTATGTAATACTTTGATGCTTTATAATGTACGCACCGAAAATTTCCTTTAGATTTAGCGCGGTGTGGTAACTTTTATTAGATCAAAATGCACGGTATGCGATTATCTCTTTGTTTTTGAGCTGGTTTGTAGTTAAATTCGTGGGGATAACACATAAGCATAACGTTTCGTAAATTCACCTCTTGCGAAATCTGACTAATTTTTCATACCGAGGTGATTATTGGAGGATGTAATAATGAGTAAAATTGTAAAAGATATAAGTCTAATTATATTAATGTCAGTATTTCTTTTTGGGAATGTATATGCTGCAGAGAAAACTCAACCAGTAGAACAAAAACACCATAAGGTAGTAATCCAGGTTAGCACTGATAATCCAAGGACTCAAAAAATAGCATTGAATAATGCCGTAAATTTACAGAAGCTCTATGGTATGGATAACATTGATATTGAGATTGTTGCCTATGGCCCTGGTCTTGGGCTGTTGACAACGAAAAGCAAGCAGGCCGATAGAGTGAAAAGTCTGGCATTGCAAGACATAACCTTTAGTGCATGTAGGAATACAATGGAGAAAGTAAAGAGGAAAACAGGAAAACTTCCCGTTATTCTTGAAGGTGTCCAAACTGTACCGGCTGGTGTTGCTCGTATTATAGAATTGCAGGAACAGGGGTACGCATACATTAGGCCATAAAAATCTGAAAAAGGATTGCAGGTCATGCAAAAAAGAATCGTATAAGTTGTACGATTTGACACTTAAAGGGGTCTGTAATTAATTTTGCATAATTGCCAGGTTTAAATGTAATCGGTTAACCGATCTTCGAACTCAATCATAAACCTGTTCAGTGCAGCCTTCCAATTTCGAATGGGTATCGCCCATTTTTTGGAGGCTGGCTGAATCGCTAAATAAATGACTTTTTTTGCAGAGTCATCCGTTGGAAACAGCCCCCTCTTTTTCGTTGCCTTGCGAATGACACGGTTCAGCGATTCGATGGCGTTGGCCGTATAGATCGCCTTTCTAGTGTCCAGAGGGTAATTGAACAAGGCGCTGAGATTCTCCCAATGGTTACCCAGGATTTACTGATCAGTGGGTACTTATCATCCCAGCGGTCAGCAAACTGTCGAGAACGAGCAGTGCTTCCTCTTCAGTGTGGCTGGTCGGTATATCTCTTTAAATCAGCGGTGACGGCCCTGTAGCCTTTCCAGGGCACAAACTTCATCGAATTGTATTATTCCCCCCCCCATGTGCACGATACACAGCTGGATCTGAGTCCCCTCATTTTCTGAGAGCCACATGCCCAATAGTTCTTTATGGCCTTCCAGGTTTACACCCAGGGCATGATAAATGGCTTTATTGATAACCTGCTTATCCTGGTCGAATCTTGAGTACGATACAGCCTAGGGAACCTCTGATTAATTCTGGACGAAGTAGATTACGATCTAAAATATTCAGGTTTGAGGCGTAAATCGCACGTAATAGCTAGCTATTGCGA
>DRJK01000096.1 GCA_011052215.1 Gammaproteobacteria bacterium | reverse complement strand
GGTGTGATGCGGATAGGTAATGTTCCTCATCTGCAGGATGTCACCACTACAATGGAACTGCTCGGTCGAATGGGTGTTGATCTGACACTTGATGAGCACATGACGATAGAGATCAATGCAGGAACCATCAAGGAATTTCACGCCCCCTATGAGCTGGTCAGAACCATGCGGGCATCAATACTGGTGCTGGGACCATTGTTGGCCCGCTACGGCAAGGCAGAGGTTTCACTGCCGGGCGGGTGCGCGATCGGATCACGCCCGGTGAACCTGCATATTGACGGGTTGCAAAAACTGGGTGCCAAAATTACCGTTGAAAACGGTTATATCCATGCCAGTGCAGACAGACTGACCGGGGCCACGATCATGATGGATATGGTCACGGTGACCGGAACGGAAAATATCATGATGGCAGCCACCCTCGCCAAAGGGACAACCATTATAGAGAATGCGGCGCGCGAGCCCGAGGTTGTTGACCTGGCCAACTGCCTGAACTGCATGGGGGCCAGGATCAGTGGTGCCGGCACCGGGACGATTATGATTGAGGGTGTGGATAACCTGTCGGGTGCGGAATACAATGTCCAGCCAGACAGGATCGAGACGGGAACATTCCTGGTAGCTGCGGCAATCAGTGGTGGATGCATCAAGATAAAGGATACCCGCCCTGAACTGCTTGATGCAGTTATTGGCAAATTGCAGGAGGCGGGTGCAAAAATAACGATTGGTGATGACTGGGTTGAACTGGACATGGAAGGGCGCAGGCCACATGCCGTGGATATACACACGGCGCCTTATCCCGCATTTCCGACTGATATGCAGGCACAGTTTTGTGTGTTGAACGCGGTTTCCGATGGTGTCGGCACGATCAGGGAGGCGGTATTTGAAAATCGGTTTATGCATGTTCAGGAACTGCAAAGAATGGGTTCGGATATTCGAGTCGAAGGTAACACGGCCATCGTCAAGGGCGTGAAGAGGCTGACGGCGGCCCCCGTCATGGCAACGGATCTTC
Organism: Gammaproteobacteria bacterium; assembly: GCA_011052215.1. Taxonomy (GTDB): domain Bacteria; phylum Pseudomonadota; class Gammaproteobacteria; order JAADHQ01; family JAADHQ01; genus JAADHQ01. The sequence continues at coordinate 2,869 of DRJK01000096.1, read as the reverse complement.
GCGCCTCGGCAAGCCTGGTGCTGGCCGGGTTGATTGCAGACGGGGACACCATTGTCGACAGGATATATCACATCGATCGGGGTTATGACCGTATCGAGGAAAAACTGTTACAGTTGGGGGCCAATATCAGGCGGGTACCGGCCTGAGTCAGGGTATTAAAAGAATGATGAATGACGTATTTACCATTGCACTGTCAAAAGGTCGTATATTCAAGGAGACGTTACCCCTGCTTGCGCATGCAGGAATTGTCCCGAAGGATGACCCGGAGACCAGTCGCAAGTTGATCATGGATACCAATCAGGACGATGTGAAGCTGATTATCATTCGGGCGACCGATGTTCCGACCTATGTCCAGTACGGTGCAGCCGAAGTGGGTATTGCCGGCAAGGATGTGCTGATGGAGCATGGCGGTGAAGGTTTATATGAGCCAGTTGACCTCGAGATTGCCCGGTGTAAATTAATGGTGGCGGGACGTGTGGATGAGGTGGCGCCAGACGGGCGTTTGCGCATAGCAACGAAATTTGTCAACTGCACAAAAAGATATTATGCAGGACAGGGCAAGCAGGTTGAGACAATCAAGCTGTACGGGTCGATGGAGCTGGCGCCGCTGGTCGGCCTGGCCGATCGTATTGTCGATGTCGTCGACACCGGCAATACCCTGAAGGCCAACGGGTTAAAGCCGCTTGAGCACATTGCAGATATCAGTTCACGTCTTATTGTGAACAAGGCAGCCATGAAAATGCAGCACGAGCGTATTCGGGGTTTTATCAGCCAGATACAGGAAGCGGTTGTAAAAAACCGTAAGTCATAGCGGAATCGGTATGCCATCAGTTAAACGGTTAAATTCGGGTGATGCCGGCTTCGGTGAAGCGCTGGGGCAATTACTTGCATGGGAATCGGTTTCCGATGATGCCGTTGCCATTGTCGTGATGGAAATCCTGACGGCGGTACGAAACCGTGGTGATGCCGCCGTGATTGAATACAGTAACCGGTTTGACCGGCTTGATGTGTCATCCATGCAAGAGCTCGAAATTTCTCCCGCACGTCTGGAGCAGGCATTTAATAAAATCACCACAGAGCAAAGACTGGCGCTGGAACAGGCAGCCGGCCGTATCCGCAATTATGCCGAACACCAAAAGATGGATTCCTGGTCCTATACAGAAGAAGACGGGACCCTGCTGGGTCAGCAGGTCACGGCAATGGACCGGGTCGGCATGTATGTACCGGGGGGCAAGGCGGCCTACCCGTCATCGGTATTGATGAACGCCATTCCTGCCAGGGTTGCGGGTGTTCAGGAACTGGTTATGGTGGTGCCCACACCGGATGGGGAAACCAATGAGCTGGTATTTGCCGCCGCATACATTGCCGGAGTGGATCGTGTGTTTACTGTTGGTGGTGCCCAGGCGGTAGCCGCACTCGCTTATGGCACGGAGACCATACCTGCGGTAGACAAGATTGTCGGCCCGGGTAACATCTATGTCGCCACGGCCAAACGCATGGTGTATGGGACAGTCGGCATCGACATGATTGCCGGTCCTTCAGAGATACTGGTTGTATGCGATGGCAAGACTGATCCGGACTGGATAGCGATGGACCTGTTTTCACAGGCAGAACACGATGAGGATGCACAGTCCATTCTGATTTGTCCCGATGAAGATTTTATTAACCAGGTGCAGGCCAGTATCAACAAGCTGCAACCCGGCATGCAACGCTCGGCCATTATTGGCCAGTCCCTGAACACACGCGGGGCCCTGATCAAGGTAAAGGACATGGATGAAGCGGTGGATATTGTCAATGATATTGCCCCTGAGCATCTTGAACTGTCGGTTGAAGACCCGCAGGCCATGGCGGCACGGATTAAACACGCCGGGGCCATTTTTATGGGCCGCTACACTGCCGAGGCCCTGGGTGATTATTGTGCCGGGCCCAACCATGTCTTGCCTACGTCACGTACCGCCCGATTTTCATCGCCGTTGGGGGTCTATGATTTTCAGAAACGAAGCAGCCTGATCATGTGTTCTGCCGGGGGTTCATCGGAGCTGGGTAAAATTGCCTCCGTGCTGGCACGCGGGGAAGGACTTGAGGCACATGCACGCTCGGCCGAGTATCGCATCGGCAAAGACCAGTAATATTTCCGGCTGCTCTTTCTTCATCGGGGGTGACGGGTAATATAACCCCGGGATATTCATTCAACAATGACTGACAGTAATCTCATCAAACACTGGATACGCCCTGAAATCCGGGAGCTCTCTGCATATCATGTGCCTGACCCGGCGGGCATGATCAAACTCGATGCCATGGAAAACCCCTATACCTGGCCAGACGAAATGATCCGTGAGTGGCAGGTGATACTGAAGGACATCGAATTAAACCGCTATCCGGATCCATCAGGCCGACAGCTGGTCCGGCAAATACGCAAGTCATTTTCCATACCGGATGACATGGCTATCCTGCTTGGTAACGGCTCCGATGAATTAATCCAGATGATTGCCCTGGCAGTTGCAGGCAAGGACCGGGTCATCCTGGCACCCGAGCCCGGTTTTGTCATGTACAGCATGATCGCCCGGTTTGCTGGTATGCAATATGTGGGGGTGCCGCTAATCGCAAGTGATTTCAGCCTTGATATGAACGCGATGCGCCGGGCCATTGAGACCCGTCAACCTGCCGTTATTTTTCTGGCATACCCGAACAACCCGACAGGCAACCTGTTTGATGCAGAGCAGGTCAGGGAAATTATAACTATTGCCCCGGGTCTGGTGGTGCTGGATGAGGCCTACACCGCCTTTGCTGAAGATACCTTCATGGCGAGCCTCGGGCAATATCCCAACCTGTTGGTCATGCGTACGGTATCAAAAATGGGTCTGGCCGG
>DRJK01000095.1 GCA_011052215.1 Gammaproteobacteria bacterium | reverse complement strand
ACGAAGTAGCCGATGACGAATTTCGGGAAACGGAACCAGATCTCCGATACCGCTACGTGCGAGTCCCCCGGTTTTCGCTCCACCTTGTACACCCAGATGAGCGCCAGTACAAAGGCCCACACCCCGATGAATACATCGATCCAGATCTTGGTCAACACGGCGCCGGCCAGTATCCAGTCTTCTTCCCAGAGTTCACCGGTATCGGTGTAGTGCTTGGCCACCATCAGCTCGTCGAGAATGGCACCGGCTGCTGCATCTGCACCGTCAGTCTTTACCGTCATACCCATGGCAGCGGCATTAACTATCGGCTGATTCGGTGCTATCGCGGTGTAAGCGGCTGGTAATACCACCAGCTCAAACATGGCGAATACCACAATGAGCATGGATACCGCAATGGGCAGGATAGGCCTGGCGCGGATGGCACCCGCTGTCGCTATGGCTGCCGACACCCCGCATATGGAGATACCGGAGGCAAGTACTGCCGATGCATCACGCCGCAGATTGAAGGCCTTGCGTCCCAAGGTATAAACGAGGGGCCAGAAGATCAGGTAGGCGATAAATGCTGCCGCCGCCCCTGATAGTGCCAGATCCAGCATGAGTTCACCGCCACCGCCAACTTTTGCTGTAGAGGAAATACTCATATGACCCAACTTGACACCCAGATAAACGATGGCCGTCTTGATGAACCACTCCGGCTTGGCCGCCTCCATCATGAAACGCGCGAAGGGTTTCATGAAGTTACCAATAAACAACCCGACGAGTAACGACAGGATGTACGAAAAGCCGCCACCCAGTTGCAGACCCCATGACAAGCGGATCGCCTTATGCACTTTGCTCACGGCTTCTGCGGCTTGCTCCTTGGTGGGAACATCCCCGCCCAGAACATCAACGCCCATCTTTTTCAGCTTCTTGTTGATTTTGCGTGTGCACTTGTTGACCTTCGTCATGCAGTACACATCACCGCCATAGATCTCGGACTGGAGCACGGATTGACTGGTCTTGGCGGCCTTGAAATGGGCCTCGTGACCGATCATCCATGAAGCGAAGGTAATAAAGAAAATACAGGTAAAGCCCAGAAAATATTTTTTAACATCCAGTTTCTGGAAGTAGGCGCCAATGGTGGTGAGGCCGGCAAATACGGCGTAGGTCATCATTAACGACCCGAAACCGGACCAGCCTTCGTAGGCCTTGCCGGCCTTACCGTGTGCTACCTTCAGGAATGTATTAAAGTTAGGGTCATTCCAGAATTTAGTCCATTCCCAGGTTTTGGTTTTAGCCATCCAGCCTACTGCATCGACACCCCAGATGCTGAGTAACCCGGCTGCAAACAAGATTAATCCGATCCATACCGCCCACCAGTCTTCGGTGGCCAGCATGCCATCGGACCACTTTCGATTCACTGCTGACATTGTATACTCCCCTTAATTATTGTTTAGTTATATTTCAGGTGAAAACGGTTATCGTCACAAAGTCACCGATATCGTACGGTTAAAATAATGATTATGGTATTGTCTTAACCAGGTTGGAATCGTGTCAAAATCGAAGCCCATGAACACATTGACGGTGGTACCCGGTGTAAAGTCACCGGTTTCACGCAAGCCACGCTTCAGATCCTCATCCAGTTCAGAAATAGTGACTCCTTTCACCTCCAGGGCATGGTTGCTACCTACCCAGAATTTCCCGTCATGAATCAGGCTAAGTTCGATATCCGCTTTCATAAGTTGTTGTGAGTTAGTTTGATTGACAGGAACATTATTTCAGAATGAAGGTATTGATCAAAAAACCAAGAACCACCACACCTATAATTGCAATTCCTATACTGTAGCTGACGAGTTGGGTTTCCCATGGCTCCCATGGTTCTGCCTCACCTAATAACTCCTCTGCGGATGCATCCAGTAACTCATCTTCGGAACGTGTCTTTTCTGTAGTCATACAGTAATTTCCTCCATCTTGAATATTATAAAAAAACTATTTTGTGTTGCATATAATATTTACCTGACCCGGGCACTGCGGCTCGATTGAAACCCTTTCTAGTCCCTGGAATCGGTGAATAAAATAAATTCTACTTATATCAAGATTGATCTAAGGACTTAATATTTACTAAGTTTGCGCAGTAAGTCAATAACAATAATTATGTAACTATGTACTAATAACATTAAATAATTATGTCACTATTCATAATAATTGGCCCCGTTCACTTTCGAATCGGCATTTTAAAGTACCTGGATGAGGTTTTTGACAAACCAGTAATAGGGTGTGTTGAACCCGGAGATCATGCCCCCAGGAATATATGAATCGACCCGGCGAGAGGAAAATTATATGATTAAATCCCTGTGTGACAATTAAATTACAGGAAATGAAAGAGGCCGGTCGCCACCAGAAACCCCAGTATCACCAGCAATACTCCTATGAAAACAAATTGTTTGGCATATTTTTCTTCGGGTATGTCGACGCCTATCTTTCGGTACCATGACACCACATGCCGGCTGATCACCAGGCGCAACCGGATAAGAGAGAGCCCCAACACCAACAAGGCAATGCCCCATCCTAATTCCGGAGAGATATCCATCGATCCGCATCACTCCTTGGGCAGATCAGAAGGGGGCGATTTCTGATCGTTCATAAGCGGCATACGCCCCTTGATGGCCATATAGCCGCAGAACATGGCAACAGAGAGGGGGAACACCAGGCCCATTATTTGTGTAATTGATGCCGACTCCTGATTCGACATGGAATATATGCGCAGCACCACCACCACCAGTGACATTAAAGCTAAAACCCCGGACGTTACACGCAGCACCGTTTTCATTTCGTCAATCTCAAACTGTAATCTTTATAGAATGCATGTAGAATAAACACCCGTTTTCCCAAAGTCCACTCTGTATAATCATTTAATGCCGCAACCGAAACAATATTGCATTACGTCTACACATACAGATTTTAATATAAATACTTGATCCTGATATAGATTTTTCCTCTTTCCGAGTCTTTTCCGGTTACCGGAAAAAAGTTAATCACCAGGAAATAAATTCCGGCCCCGGGTATCAGGCGATACAGGAATATAAAATTTCACTGCTGTTCCGTCAGCCCATAATGAAAGTAGTTGAAACGTAAGCGGCAAGTGCGTTTCGGGCTAACCCGCAATCCGGACATGAAACCGGTAAGCCTGACCAAGACACGCAAAACATGCCATCCATGGCGACTCGGCTGCCGCATCCGTGCGGCAGACGGCCTTGATCAGGCTTACCGATTCCATGTCCTCACATTGTTATGTGCTTCATAAAGTTAACGACTATCATGCCGAGCCCGACACACTCCGGACCGACTGATTCGCTAATGCAATTTCCACCCAGAACGTACAGCCCTCACCCGGTGTACTCTCAACGCCGACAGTCCCGCCCATGAGTTCGATCAAATGTTTTGTAATTACAAGCCCGATTCCGGCCCCTTCAACCTTGTTTGCCTTGTCCAGTCGCTCGAAGGGGCTGAATAACCTGGCGATATCTTCCTCCGTTAAACCCTCCCCGCTGTCTGTAACGCAAATACGGATGCGTTGCTTATCCATGATTTTGCTATCCAGTGTGATGCTTCCGTGCTCACGATTATATTTCACCGCATTGGAAAGCAGGTTCAATAGCACCTGTTTAAGGCGCATGGTATCTGCCTGGACAATGTGACCCTTGCCACTGACATGGTCAGTCAGTATTATATGACGTGATGCTGTCATGGGCTGTATCAATGAAATACACTGACGAAGTACATCATCTATCTGCACATCCACCATGGAGACTTCCAGCTTGCCTGATTCGATAATGGCCAGGTCCAGCACCTCGTTGATAAGATTCAGCAGATGATGTCCAGCCTCGATAATTTCCTTGACATTTTCTCGCTGGGTTTCGTTTAATCCTTCCCCGTCCAGTTCAAGCAGTTGCCCGAATCCCAGGATAGCATTCATGGGTGTGCGCAGTTCGTGACTCATGCGAGAGAGAAATTCGGATTTGGCCTGGTTGGCATGCAAGGCTTCTTCAGTCACTTTTATCAGGTTCTGCTCGGCCTGCTTTCTGTGAGTGATATCACGCACAATGGCCTGCAAAACACCTTTCCCTGCCAGCTTCATGGGAGTAAGCAATACCTCGGCAGGAAAATTATCACCGTTTACCCGGCGATGCATCCATTCAAAAAAGTTTTTTCCTTCCTGGTATGCTGCTGTGATGTGCGCATCGGCAGCAATTCGTGATTCGGTGCCATCTGCCTGCAGTTTCGGAGAAATTTCCCCGGGATGCATGCCTATAAATTCCTCCTTGCTTGCACACCCGAACATTGCCAGTGTCGCCTGATTGCAATCGATAAACCCGTCCTGATCCAGCGTCATGTTGGCATCGTCAGACATTTCAAATAATGAGCGATAGTCTGATTCGCTTTGCTGCAACTGTTGCTCGGCCTGTTTTCGAATCCTGATTTCTTTTCTGGCAAACCAGCTTAACCACAGGGTAATGGAGGCGATTAACAGAAACAGTGAGCCCACTCCGTAAACGATTATCCGGTTTAACTTCTCACTCTGGTAATCTGTACCGAATCGGGTGTCATGAAAATGGCTAATCCACCAGCCGGGGATACCACTCAATTCTTTTTTTCTCATTATGTATGTATTGGCATTGTCATCAATTACCTGGCCCTTTTTATTTTTTTTCAACCCTACCGTGCCTGGTAGCTCATCACCAAACTGACGGGTTCTGACCAGTTGCCTGGATCTTTCAGCCGAGAGTGGCCACAGACTTTTAAACAACCAGTCCTTGCGGCTGGAGGCGAATACCATTTCATCCGGCCCGGTTAGTACGGTAATGCCCGCAGTACTGGAAAATTTCTGTTCCAGACCGGAAACAGATACCTTGATAACAACAACCCCGACAGGCTTGTTACCAGACATTACCGGGTAACTAAAATATGCCCCACGCTTTTTGGAAGTAACCCCCAAAGCCAGGTAAACAGAAGAATTCCCTGAAATGGAATTTTTAAAATATGGGCGGAACGAATAATTTTTGCCAACAAAACTTTTGCTCGAATTACGATTGCTGGAGGCGATGGTCGTGCCCTTGCTGTCCATTAAATAACAGGTAAGGGCCTCCAGTGTTGTGCAGAATGTATCCAGTAAATAATTGGCTTGTTGCAGACTTTTCGGATTTTCATTAATCAATACCTCGGTAATGGCTGGCATGCTTGCCAGGGTTCTCACGGGTTTACGTTGATTTTTGAGGTAGGTATTAATTTCATTGTGAAGTGATTTTACAGCGGTTTCAGAATATTTCCGGGCCCCCTCCTCCAGCGAATTGCCCCAGGTGTAGTAAAGATAGTAACCACCGGCAGAGACAGTGGCCAACATCATAATTGTCATTGTCAATATAATAGTGTTAAGTTTCATCGCCCTCTTCTTTTTGGTTTGTAGTGTGTGAGACTCGTATTTTTAATATATCTGCATCCATAACCTGCAACAAGTGCCTTACCTCTGCGAGTTGCATCGCATCGATGAAAATATTTGAGTCCCTCATCGCCATCCATACCCGGCAAACCCCTCACATCAATAACCGCTGACACCACAACACATGTCATTCACATGCGTAATGTGGCTGGTCAAATCGGCCATGCTAACAGTATTATTGCTGATCCGTGATGGCAATTATAAATTTGCTCTCCCGGCGCATTATCCAGATTATGATTGAGACAATCAAAACCATAAAATGTTGTTAGCTACTAATGGATGCAAATAAACATTATCAATACTGGCGGCCATATGTGGTCATCTCTTTATACGCCATCACGGTAAAACCTCTTTTTGTTTCTCCACCTGGGGCGGCGGTTTATCCGGTTTTAATTAACCCGATGCACCCATTTTAGAAATTACCCTTGACTTGACTGATCGGTCTAATATAATCGGCGCATGGCCAGCCGCTCCGACACCTATCAACGCATCCTCGAATCAGCAAGGGATCTGATCTATGCCAGCAGTTATGCCGATGTCGGGGTTGCAGCAATATGTGAAAGGGCCAATGTGAAAAAAGGCAGCTTCTATCATTTTTTCACGAGCAAACAAGAACTTACTATTTCTGTTCTTGATACCTACTTCGTGGATATGAAGGAACAAATCCTTGATCATGCCTTTAACTCAGGATTAAAGCCAATGGAACGCCTGAATAAATTTTATACAATGGTCATTGATATGCAGTCCAGTATCTTTGAACAAACAGGCCATGTGCTTGGCTGTCCGTTCGGCAACCTGGCCCTCGAACTGGCGACCCGGGATGAGCCTATCCGGAAAAAAGTTGACCAGGTATTTACCCGTTTGCAAACACTTATAAAAGTAACACTGGACGAGGCCATGGCGTCTGGTGATCTGGAACAGATTGATACTGGCGCCACGGCAAGGGCACTTATTGCCTATTTTGAGGGTGCCGTTCTACTCGCCAAGGCACATAATGATCCCTCGATATTAAAACAATTGCTGCCTGCTGCGGCACAAATCCGCATCCTTCCTTCTAACCAGATAAACTAAAAACAGGAGCAATATCATGATCATAACAGGTATTTGATTTATTAATTCTTGACCGACCGGTCGTCTACAATCACTTTTATATCAACAGGAGATACAACAATGCAAAATCTGGCAAAAAAAATGGAACAACCTCTGATTCAACCTCAAGCGCCCTCCGGTGAAGAGGACAAGGTCAACGAGATACTTGGAAATATTGAAAAACACCTGGGATTTATACCCGATGGTCTGCGTCTTTACAGCCTGAGCCCGGCCCTGCTGGAAACCTTTGTAGGGAACATCGCATACTTCAGCATGGGGGGCACCAACCTGCCGCCATCGTTGACGGCAATGATACGTTATATTGGTTCATCACAGGCCGGATGCAGCTTCTGCGTTGATATGAATGAAGGTTTCCTCAGCAACATGGGGTTTGACCTGGATCGGGTTCGTGCCGCACGGAATGATCCTGATGCAGCCCCGCTGGATGAAAAGGAAAAAGCCCTGTTAAGGCTGGCAATCAAATCCATCAATACACCGGAACAGGTTGCAATGGAGGATCTGGATAACGCCCGAACGCAAGGCTGGACTGATCAGGATATCTTTGATTCAGTTGCCCAGGCTGCCAATAACCGGGCCTTCAACTTTATATTGCGTACCTTCAAGGTTGAACACCAGGGTTCTTTTGCATAACGGGTCAGAAATCCAGTTTTGGTATTCTCAATCTGACTGCATCTGATCACTACCCCCTCCCTGAAGGAGGGGGTGTCTGAATGACAGTACAGTTAGTATAACCAGACCACTCCATCGTCATGCCTGCCACATCGTCCTTCTCCGATGAAGGATACCGACTTTTTGAATTTCCTACTTTTCTGGTAGGTTTTGTGCTATACATCGCTATATAGTCGGTACTTTACATGCCGGTATTTTTTCAGGGGACGTTCTTACACTGTCGATTGGTGGTCCGACAAGTTATTTTCGTAATAAAAAAAATAATCAGGGATTTTACCCTGCGTGATAAAACACTATGTCAAAGGAACAATAGATGTTTTTACCAGACTCTCTGGAAGAACTGGTTAATTCTGTCGTTGAATCAATCGGGATTGACTCAACAGAAAATGAACGCCGCCAATCCTATCTGAATATCACCGATAAGGATATTGACTTGCTTCGCTGCCTGCATCAGCCTTTACATCAGGTGCGTGATCAGTTAATGGATGCCTTCTACTCACATCTACTCGCATTTCCTGAAACAAGTGAGTACCTCAAAAACCCCGATACACTGAACAACCTTAAGGACAAGCAGTGGCAATATCTTGCCGCGTTGACGGAGGGAAAATATGACTGGGAATATGTGAAAAACAGGTTGCGGGTCGGTATTGTACACCAGAAAATTGGCCTGGAGCCCAAATGGTATATTGGTGCCTACAACAATTACCTGTGTACAGTCATCGAACAGATACACCTGAAACTCGAGTATGATGAGGATCAAGTAATAGATGTAATCAAGGCCTTGCTGAAAATCATCTTCCTGGATATCGGCCTGGTTCTGGATACTTACTTTCATGCAGCCCAGCATGAGATACTGAAATTGAAAGACTTTGCAGAGGGCGTAATCTGTAATGTCCCTGGTGGTCTCATTGTACTGGATAAAAACCTGTGTGTTTTATCTGCTAACCGCTTTATTGAACAATTCCCGTTAACTCATCATGAAACCCTGAAAGGCCTTGATATTGAGACCGTACTACCCGGGCTTGGCCTGCATCACCGCCTGGTCGAGGTCATGGCCAACAAAGTCCCCCAACATGGAATTGTTTTTGAACGGCCAGATGAAAAAGTTGGTACGGAACACTTCGAAATAACCATCACGCCTATGCGCCAGCAGGTACCCGGCAAAACAGAAAAGGGAGATGATGAGGCCGTCCTGATGGTTGTTATAGAAGACATCAGTCAACAGGAATATTACAAATCAAGCACACGTGAGGCAGATACACGTGTACGCGCCATCATGGATAATGTGGCCGAAGGCGTCATCACTATTGATGAAAAAGGCCTGATCGAGTCATTCAATTTATCTGCCGAGCATTTATATGGCTATACAGCTTCAGAGGTTCTGGGCAAGAATATCAATATACTGATGCCGGAACCCTATCACAGCGAACACAATAAATACCTGGAATGCTACCAGGTCTCAAATGAACGGCACCATCCAGGCAAGGGCTTCCGCGAAGTAGAAGGACGTAAAAAAAATGGCGAGATATTCGCCATGGAACTATCCATCAGTGAAATCCCGCTTGCAGATAAAAAGATTTATGTCGGTGTGATCAATGACATCACGCATCGAAAGGAATCGCAGGCAACCATGTCGAGGCTGTCCAGTGCCCTCGAACAGACAGCGGATTCAGTTATGATCACCAATGAAAAAGGTGTCATTGAATATGTCAATGCCGGGTTTGAACAAACCACAGGATATTCCCGGGAAGACTCAGTGGGCAAAACACCTAATCTCCTGAAATCGGGTATGCAGGATAAAGCGTTTTATAACAACTTATGGAAAACGATCCTGGCAGGAGATGTGTTCAGTGATGTTATTATAAATCGTCACAAGAACGGGAAAATTTATTACGAAGAAAAAACAATATCACCCTTAAGGGATGAGCGAGGCAATATCAGTCATTTCATCTCTTCCGGCAAGGATATTACCGAGAGAATGCAAACTCATGAACGTCTTCAATACCTGGCACATCACGATGTACTGACAGAACTACCCAATCGCCTGCTGTTTCTGGACAGACTCTCCCAGGCAATCAGACACTCGCGTCGCACAAAAGGAGTCATCGCCCTGATGTTTCTTGACCTGGATCGATTCAAGGTTATTAACGATACACTGGGACACCAGGTGGGCGATCTCCTGCTGAAAGAAATGGCCCAACGACTTCGCAAAACCATAAGGGAGGAAGATACCGTTGCAAGATTATCCGGTGATGAGTTTGCTGTTCTTTTACTGGACATGCACCACAAAAGCGAGGCTGCAACTTTAGCAAAAAATATACTTAAAAAAGTAACTGAACCGTTTCAGATCGAAGGACGAGAGTTGTTCCTGACATCCAGTATTGGCATTTCTGTATTTCCCGAGAATGGCGGGGATGCAAACACCATGCTGAAGCATGCCGATGTCGCCATGTATCAATCCAAGGAAACGGGCAGGAATACATACTGTTTTTATAATAATGCCATGGATGCACAGGCACATGAGTCACTGACACTGGAAAATGATTTGCGTCGCGCCCTGGAACGAAATGAATTCTGCCTGCATTATCAACCACAGATATCGTCTGGCGACAAGATGGTCACGGGGGCTGAGGCCCTGCTCAGGTGGCAGCACCCGAAACGAGGCTTGTTGCTACCTGAAATATTCATCCAGTTACTCGAAGATACAGGGCTTATCATAGATGTTGGCGACTGGGTTCTGGATAGTGCATGCATGCAGATTCGCCAATGGCACGATGCTGACATCGACCTGCCTCAGGTTTCTGTCAATATCGCACCTCGACAACTGGCCGACCCGGGTCTACCCGATAAAATTCAGGCCATTCTTGAAAAATACCACCTGGAACCTTCAGCACTGGAGCTGGAAATTACTGAATCCACCTTGATGAACAATGAAGACCAGGCAATCAAAATACTGATGAATTTACACAATAATGGCGTCAGTATAGCGATGGATGATTTTGGTACAGGTTATTCATCACTCCGGTATCTCAGGCAGTTTCCACTGCGCACGCTTAAGATTGACCGCGCCTTTATCAACAACCTTCCTTATAATAATGATGACTGTAACCTGGCATCGGCCATCATCACCATGGGGCATGGTTTGCAACTGAACGTGATAGCCGAAGGAGTGGAAACAGAAGCACAACAGGAATTTTTACATAAACAGGGTTGTGACCAGTCACAGGGATACCTTTTTTCAAGGCCCATTCCAGGACATGAAATGGGTAAGTTCCTGGAAGACATCATGTGAAATATTCAGGCTAACAACTGCTTTATAAACTGACTATAGATTTATTTCGTGAAAGATTAATAAAAGGCCTCCATAAGGAGGCCCTGTGCATCCCTGAAGATGCCTGTTACTTCTTCGCAGCCTCGCGCTCCTTCGTTTCCTTGATCACATCTTCTGCCACATTTCTTGGGCAGGGCATGTAGTGCAGGAATTCCATCGAAAACTGACCGCGACCTGAAGTCATTGTGCGCAAGTCACCGATGTAACCGAACATTTCACTCAGAGGACACTCGGACTTGATACGCACACCTGTCGTACCGGCCTCCTGTGATTTGATCATGCCACGGCGTCGATTAAGGTCGCCGATAACATCACCTACATTATCGTCCGGAGTAAAAACATCGACCTTCATGATCGGCTCCATTAACTGTGCTCCGGCCTTGGGCATGGTCTGACGATAAGCAGCCTTTGATGCCAGCTCAAATGCAATGGCGGAAGAGTCAACCGCATGGTAAGCGCCATCTGTCAAGGTGACCTTGAAATCCAGACAGGGATAACCTGCCAGCACACCTCGATCTGAGCTGATCCTGAAGCCTTTCTGTACGGCCGGCCAAAATTCGCGCGGCACATTACCGCCGGTAACCTTGGATTCAAACTCGTAACCACTGCCCGGTTCACCCGGCTCGACGGTATAATCGATTTTTGCAAACTGCCCGGAACCACCTGTTTGTTTCTTATGGGTATAACTGTCTTCAACCCGCCGGGTAATGGTTTCACGATAGGCCACCTGGGGCTTGCCCACTTCCACCTCAACACCATGTGTCCGTCTCAGAATATCGATCTTGATATCCAGGTGTAATTCACCCATACCTTTTAATATTGTCTCTCCGCTATCCTCATCGGTTTCAACGCGGAATGACGGGTCTTCCTGAATCATCTTGCCTATCGCAATGCCCATCTTCTCGGAGGCACCCTTGTCTTTCGGTGATACCGCAATTGAAATAACCGGATCAGGGAACACCATCGGCTCCAGTGTGGCCGGGTTCTTGGGATCACACAGGGTATGTCCGGTCTGTACATTTTTCATACCGATGACGGCAACGATGTCCCCGGCTTGAGCGCCATCCAGTTCGATGCGTTCATCTGCATGCATCTCCACGATTCGACCAATGCGTTCGGTCTTGCCAGTAAAGGTATTCAATACAGTCATGCCCTTTTCCAGTTTACCTGTATAGACGCGAATGAAGGTCAAGGCGCCGAAACGATCATCCATGATCTTGAATGCCAGGGCACGTAATGGTTTTTCAGGATCAACGATGGCAAATTCACCCGTCTCGTTACCTTCCATATCAACCTCGGGTTGAGGTTTGACTTCTGTCGGGCTGGGCAGATAATCAACAACTGCATCCAGAACCAGCTGGATTCCCTTGTTCTTGAACGCTGATCCGCAGTAGGTCGGGAAGAAGTCCAGTGCTATCGTGCCCTTGCGAATACAGCGCTTGATATCTTCAACAGAAGGCTCTTCACCTTCCAGATATTGCTCCAGCATGTCATCATCCTGTTCTACCGCTGTTTCGATCAGTTTTTCACGAAATTCCTCAATCCTGTCTGCCATGTCCGCAGGGGCTTCTTCTATTTTATAATTTTCAGGCAAACCTGATTCATCCCATATCCATGCCTTGCGGGTCAGCAGGTCAACAACACCTTTAAAATCATCCTCAATTCCAATAGGTAAAACCATTACCAGCGGATTGGCACCCAGCACATCCTTGATCTGCTTGACGACACAGTAGAAATCCGCACCCAGACGATCGAGTTTATTGACAAAAATAATACGGGCAACTTCGGAATCATTTGCATAACGCCAGTTGGTTTCTGACTGGGGTTCTACGCCGCCTGAACCGCAAAAAACACCAACACCACCGTCCAGCACCTTCAGTGAACGATAGACCTCAATGGTGAAATCAACGTGTCCCGGGGTATCGATAATGTTCATGCGGTGGCCTTTCCATTCACACGAGGTAGCTGCAGACTGAATTGTAATGCCGCGTTCCGCTTCCTGCTCCATAAAATCTGTGGTCGCCTCACCATCATGAACCTCACCCGTTTTATGGATTTTCCCGGTCAACTTTAGAATACGCTCCGTGGTTGTGGTTTTACCGGCATCCACGTGAGCAAAAATACCTATGTTTCTATACTTGTCTAAATCAACCATGTTCCTGCTACCTACTGTTAATCAATCATCAAATGCAGCCCCTTGACCACACCTCGGGGGGGAATCCTGCTATACAAAATAGCGCCGAATTATAGCCTAAAAGCCAGTGAAATGTGCATGAAAATCGATGATTTCAGATAAAATTTATTGTAAATCGGGCTGCTGAACCCGATACCCCCATTTTCATCGGTCAGGAGCCCGCCGAACCCGGGATGAACCTGCTAAAACAGACCGATTTTCACCCGTGAAAACTTGAGGTACAATGGCTTTATGCATGATATACCCCTGCGCATTGCCGATGTCATCCTGGAGGTTGAAGCAAATCTCCGTATCAATGGAAAATGGGAAAAGAAACAACCATCTAACAGCGCATTGGCCAGCTCACAGCCCTTTTGTATAGACACACTTAAATTCGAACAGTGGCTTCAATGGATTTTTCTGCCCCGCATCAAACAGGCACTGGAAAAACAGCAGCCCCTCCCGAAAAAAAGCGGGATTTACCAATATGCAGAAGATTATTTGCACAAAGGCGATCCGGGGACAAATACCCTTCTGGCTCTAATCAAGCGCTTTGATGACCTGATAACCCTTCAATCCTCAGCCCGGCGTCACTAGCCCTGGCAGCACATGCCAGACCTGAACCCGGCTTTCTGTGACAGGGTTCCTAATGAATTTGCTGAATATGCCGATCTTTATAGTAATGGTGTAACAGAACACGCATAACATTAATTTGATAGTTATTATTTAACACATCTCGTGCAAATGGACTCATGGTAGATAACAATCAGTCAGGTAATATGAGCAAAACCCAAGAACAGCAGCTTCATCCTGCCCACGGAAATACAGTCCTGAAAAAACAGGTCAGGGCGGTCACCTGTAACTGTATGTCAAAACTGGTTCGAGGCATGATGGCTAAATCCGATGATGTCATGTTCGATTTTGTAAGCCAGATAGATTCCCGGGTGCAACAGAATGAGTATATCGACGCAATGCGTGAAGCACGGTACCGGCGCAAGAGCATCGAGGATATCTTTGCGGAGTCTTTGAAAAACTCATTCAGCAGGTTCGACGCAGAAAAAGCCCTGCCTTCTTCTGCGCTGGCGAGCAAGGCTGAACTTAGCACATCACTGGCATTAATTGATGATCAATCGGTAGATGAAAATATGGCTATCAGCAACATGGCCGAGAAACAGGAAAGACTCTTCAATCGCGAGTTACATGAACTTGCTTTAAGGATAAAGGTCGTTTACGGCTGTCGTGACATCGAAAATAACGCACACCCGTTAAGCCCCGTTACTATCGCCAATGCAATTGGTGATGCACTTCGTCCGCAGGAAATCAAATTTCAGGTCAAGCTGATTATCTTTAAATTCTTTGATCATTTTGTCATGTCCAATCTTGGCCATGTATATAAAGAAATCAACATGCTGCTTATCCGGGAAGGGGTCTTGCCCAAGCTTCGTTATTCTGTCAGGCGATCTACATCAATTTACCGACCCTATCAAACCCATAACACGGATGCCCATCATAAACCAATGACGGGACATGAATGGGACACGGTAGATACACACACAGAGGGTATTCTGCCAAATGGAAATGAAGCAATCGCCCCTCTGCTGTCTACTGATTTTGGTCTACAGGGGTTCACACCAATGCCCAGGCAAAATATTGGCGTGATAGGAACGCTGACGGCCATGCAAAACTTTGTTTCACAACACGAGTACCCTGCCCACATCGAACCCACAGCAATTGGTGAGGGGATAATAAACGGAATACAGTCGCTGGGTTTTGCCAGTGTGCAGGGAAAACATGATATTGATGAAAAAGTAATTACGCTGGTCTCAAAGATTTTTGATTTTATTCTGAAAGAAAACGGTATACCAAAACAGATAAAAAACCTTCTTTCCAAGCTGCAAATTCCTTTTCTGAAACTTGCACTACTGGACAGATCCTTTTTACTCAAAAATGACCATCCTGCCAGAAAATTGCTAAATGATATGGTTAAGGCATCCATAGGTTGGGATTACAGTCGAATAAAAAGTAATCTGTTTTCAGAGATTGATTCGATCGTTGACATTATCCTGGAAAAGTATGAACAGGATGTGAATGTATTTGATGAACTACTGGAAAGGTTTAACGAATACTGGACAAAGGAACAGGAAATCAATCACTCCTACGAGGAAAGAACATGGAAAACGACCGAAGGAAAGGAGCGTGTACAGTATGCAAAAAGCAGGGTTAATGCCTGGGTACACATGTGGTGCTTACGTAGCGAAACACGGCCACAGGTCTCTACCTTTCTAAACCATATCTGGAAAAATACCATGCTTTACTGCATGCATAAATTTGGTGAGAACAGCCGTGAATGGCGATACTACATCAAACTGATTGAATGCCTTATCTGGAGCACAACCCCGGGTAAAAATGAAGATGAGGTAAAACAGCTTATCAAGGTAACACCTCCACTTATTCGGGGTCTTAACAGAGGCATGCTGGCTGTTGCAACACACCCGAATACCATCGCCACTGTATTCGATGAATTTTCAAAGTGCCACCTTGGAATTATAGAAAAAGGGTTGTCAACAAAAAATGCAGCCCCTGACAGGCAGGGTGACGATCTGAACGAAAACAGTCTGCCCGTCCTGACATCAATATTCACTCAGGAAACCAAACAGGAACTGGAAAAGCCGGAACTGGAGGTGGATGATGAACTGGAAGAGGCTACTGAACGCTTCTCAGTCGATGTCAAGGTATTGAAATTTGAAAAGGAAGAAGACATTATCCGTGACGAATTTCATGACCAGGCAATGGGACTTGAAGTAGGAACCTGGATTGAATTTGATACCGATGATGGTATCGAGGTATCAGCCAAACTTGCATGGAAGTCAACCCTGACCAGTAACCTGCTTTTTGTAGGACATGATGGCCTGCGATTTGCCGAAAAAACTATCGCCGAAATCGCAGAAGACCTGAGAACAGAAAGCGCAAGACTGATCAGCCAGGAACCTGTCTTTGATCGTGCATTATCAGCTGTGGCTCAATAATATCAAGGCCGGTACAACCCGGATTCAGTAGCCGGTCCTTGCTACTGTTGCTGGCAGCATGACGGCAATGGCACTGGCCAGATTATCCTCGTAATCTTCCATTAATTCATCCAGCACATCCTCTTCAAGCTGGGTAATCTCCCATATCTCCGGATTCAGGTCAGCAGGGTTCAGGTTGGCATCTTCCATAAATGCACTCACGCCGTACATGTTTGCCACGTGGTTGGCCATACAGACAATGGCGGCATCAATCGAATCTTTACCGGCCTGCACTGGCTCATGATGGAAGCCGACAGCAGAGACAAGCGTATCCGGCATCCTCCACATCTTTAACAGTCCTGCACTGACCATGGCATGATTGAACCCGAAGATATCGTTTTCTGCGCCATATAATACTTCTTCATCCCCGTTTGCAATCATCAGCGCCTCACTGGACTCTTCCGGGAAACGGCTATATAACACCAGGCTGCCAATATCATGCAATAACCCGGCTACATATAAACGCTCCGTATTCAGCACCGAACATTTACCCGCCAGTTTTTTTGCAAGGATGCCGGTACCGATGCTGTGCTGCCAGAAAATCTCGGGGCTGGTCAGGTGGCACGGAACCCTGGAGAAGGTTTCAGCGGCAGTAATAGCCGTTGCCAGGCTATACAGGTCATTTGTACCGATGACTGCAATCGCACGTGTGACAGTATCAACCCCTGCGCGTAAATTATAATACGCACTGTTTACAATCTTCAGTATACTGGCAGTCAATCCCGGATCAAGCTGGATGATTTCCGCCATATCAGAGGTTGTAGCATTTCTGTCACTGAGTACTTCATTGATTTTTACCCAGGTGTCCGGAGGTGAAACCAGTTGGGTGAATTCTGCGATAAGCTCTTCTAGATTCTTATCCATAGCCTGTCAGACCTTTTGTTTATGCCTAACGGTAAGCATAGACTATAGAAACAGGAGTACATAATGTAATTAATGGTTTTTTTGCCAAAAATAGACGGAAAACACACTTTTCACTGGTTATAATTACGGGGAAATGCCAAAGAAAAATTTAGTGACATGACACAGCAAATAGTACTTTTTCAATAAAACCGGTTTCACCAATATCTCATCTTATCTTGTCTGTCAAAAGAACCGCTGATATGGACCACGATAACTGAAACGCAGACCAGTAATAACTAATTCAGGCTACTGACCGTCCTGCCGATACACGTTTTTCGGCCTCTATAAATACCCTTTTGATCAACGGATACCGGGACTTTATCTGCTTGTCGATAGTTGCAATAATTGTTTCAATTTCGCCGGCAGTACAGCCATCCCTGAAATCAACACTGATATTAGCCAGTATAAATTCCGGGCCCATGTGCATGGTCAACACTTCATTAACATGCTCAATGACATCCGTGGATTGAAGAATCTTCCTGATTCCCAGAATAGTAGGCCTGTTCGCAC
Source organism: Gammaproteobacteria bacterium (assembly GCA_011052215.1). Classification (GTDB taxonomy): domain Bacteria; phylum Pseudomonadota; class Gammaproteobacteria; order JAADHQ01; family JAADHQ01; genus JAADHQ01. The sequence continues at coordinate 12,576 of DRJK01000095.1, read as the reverse complement.
GTTCCCCGATTAGCAGGCTCTTGGTCTCATAGGCCAGCCACATGGAAGTGCCAATAAGAATTAGCCCGATAATAATCGAGGCTGCACCATCAAAATATAACACCCCGGTTAACTGGGTCAACATCACGCCTGCAAAGGCCACCAGTAAACCCATCATGGCTGCAGAATCCTCAAACAGAACAACAAAGACAGATGGGTCCTTGGCCCGGTGGATTGCCTCCAGATAACCCCCCTCACCCTTCACCCGACTGAACTCCCGAAGTGCAAAAAGCCATGCCGCCCCTTCGAAAATCAATGCCAACCCCAGCACAATATAATTAAGCACAGGATTGGAAATCTGTTCGGGTGATACAAGGTGCCGGATACCCTCGTATATAGAAATACCGCCGCCCAGGGCAAAGATCAGTATGGCAACAACAAAACTCCAGAAATATATCTCTTTACCGTGACCAAACGGGAAATCTTCATCCGCAGGGCGGGCTGCCTTTTTCATACCATATAACAACAACAGCTGATTACCCGTGTCCACCAGGGAATGTATCCCTTCAGACAACATTGCTGAACTGCCGGTAATGGCCGCAGCTATGAATTTGGTTATGGCTATGAGCGCGTTACCCAGCAAGGCTGCAAAAATAACTTTTCTGGAACCGGACGACATTTTAGAACCTGATGGTTAACGATGATGAATAATACAGCATACTATCTTCGATGGGCAAAGTCCCCGATGAACAAAACTGAATATTCATCAGGGGCTTATATATACAAAATAACCTGGCACATCACGAATCCTTTTGGTGATACTCACATTTATATAGCATAAAGGTAATGATCAGCAGCGAAATTAATACCATTATTCCGTAAAACCCAAACAAAAATATCCATGCCCCGGGCTGATTAATAAAATCATTAAAATCAAACATAATATTTCTCCTTTTCCTTGCAGTAAAAATAACCCTTGACTTATGCAGCTTCAGTGTAGGGTTCAGTCTCTGAATGATGCTGCATCTGTTGATAGTGCCTGATATATCTAACAACTTTTCCCACAGACAGACCTGCATATTGAGCAACAGTATCGAGAGCCCGTTCGTGATGTTTCTGTCCACTGCTGTCAAGAAAGGCTTTCTTGATGTTGACAGGCCGGCTTTCATCCAGACCAGGAAACGTGTTTTTTGTGGGTAAGCCTGCAAAATGGTAAACCGTACAGATCGCATTCATGTGTTTCTGGTAGTCCGGATTTTCATTTGTAGTTTGGTGCTTTTTCATAATAAATACTCCTCTGTCTCTCACTTGTGATGTGTCCCTTGATCAGGACATGGTGACAGTGTTACAGAAGGAGACAGAACGAGCTGTGAACTAATTGCCGTGGAATTGTGAATTAATTACAGACATGAATAAAGCAGGGATATCAATGAATTACAGGTTGTCAACAAGATGAGATCTGGATATACAGACAATCCCACCGCGGGCTTCTGTCTGATTCTGACGGGCATCGGGGCAAGCCCTGGTTAGCAAATATTTGATTGGCGGGAAAATTATCGAAGTACTGCTGATGTTCCTTTCACATTGCATCGGCTGTATACTTTTGCTGCAAGAAAACAAAGTAAGGCGGATAACTTGAACATAAAAAACTTCACGGCCATTCTTGGTATTCTACTGATAGTTACAGTAACGGCCAGTCATGCACGACTCAAACAGGGCGAACTTGCGCCATCATTTACCCTTAAAAGCCTTGATGGAAAAGTTGTCTCGCTAAAGAGCCTGCTTGCCAGGGGCCACGTCATGCTGGTTTTCTGGGAAACAGAATGTGTCTACTGTTACATTCATATTAAGGACTTCAATGCAATACACAACAAGTACAAGAATAAAGGACTGACAGTTGCCGCAATAAATATGCTCGGCGAATCAAACGAGGCCATCCAGGAATATGTAAACAACAATAAGATTAAGTACCTGATGCTCTCGGATCAATTAAAAGGTATCGATGTTGCGAATAGCTACAAGGTCATAGGGACACCTACCATCGTCTTGATTGCACCCGATGGAAGAGTGCTTTCATATGGATACGATATACCTGACGTAGCAACCTGGCTGGATAAATCAAAATAAAAGGCACCGTACTTGTCCTGCCCGGCATTAATGACATTTAATCACTGTTGTGCCGTTAGCTCATGACGAATGTAGCTGGAATATAAGCGTCATGTGCATTTCGGGCTAACCCGCAATCCGGGCATGAAACCGGCAAGCCTGATCATGACACGCGAAACATGCCATCCATGGCGGCTCGGCTGCCGCGTTCGTGCGGCAGACGGTTTTGATCAGGCTTGCCGATTCCATGCCCTCACATTGATATATGCTTCATAAAGTTAACGGCACAACAGTGATATTTAATATCCCCTGATTGTTACATTACCATCAATAATATCCAGATACTGTTTTTCAATCGCCGTAATCATTCTACTGACAATATGCCTGTCTATAAATCTGTTAGCCAGTAAAAACGAAACGGGGGCACAACGAGTTCATTCTTGAATATAGAGGGCGTCTCTCCAGTATAGAGGTCCTTGACCTTGTTGAACTGAAAGGAGGGCAGTTTGCTCAGTCTCGTCAGGTCGAGGTGTTGGGGGGAATAATCAAAATTGACTACGACCAGTATCCTTTCCTCAGGATGGTGCGGGTTGATACGGGAAAATGCACATAAATGATGATTGCCGGTATCATGTAATTGCCGGTTATTGAAATCAGCAAATGCCGGTATAAGTTTACGAACAGCAATCATCTTCTTCAATGCAGAGAAAATCTGCATTTCAACCGTACCTTGTTTATGTCGCAGTTCTGCTTTTTCCCAGTCAATTACCGGACGATGCACCCAGCGACTGTCACCCGCCTTATGAGGGTCATCCCGGTAAGAAAAATCATTGATCGTTCCTATCTCATCTCCATAGTATAGTAACGGAATTCCACCAAATGACATGATCATGCTATGCAACAACAGGATGTGTTTGATGGCACGTTCGATCGCAGCCTTGTCACCGCTTTCCATGGCCGCATCAAGTCCGACAAGTGACGCCAATGACCCCGATATTCTTGAATCTGCTGTCTTTTCATTTGCACCAAAGGGCAAGCCCCTGGCAATCGAGCCATCGAATTTTCCTGTAAAGTAATCTATTAAAAACTTTCGATGGGATTTTGGCTCATAACCAGCCAGAATAATATCATTGTCATCAAAGCCCAGGCCAATATCATCATGGCATCGCAGGTAGTTTAACCAGGTAGCACGTTCCAGCTTGTCTGGCAGATTTTTTATACCCTGATATAACAGCCTTGTATTTTTTGTTGCCACGGCATCCCACAGCAGTGCCATGAAGGTCGCATTATAGGCAATCTCACATTCCTTGGCATTGATTGCATCCTCTCCGAAATATTTGATTACCTCGACAGGCGCTACAATTGCCTCGGCAATGAATAATATGCCCGGTGCGGTAACCTGACAGCAGTCCTTCAATAATTGAAGGATGAGGTGGGCCTCACGTTCATTCTGGCATGTGCTGCCTATTTTTTTCCATAAAAATGCCACGGCATCAAGACGCAGAATATCCACGCCCCGATTACCCCAGAACAGAATGATATCCAGCATTTCAATGAGTACCGCCGGGTTGCTATAGTTCAGATCCCACTGGTAATCATGAAAAACAGTCATAACCCATTTCTGCATTTCCTCATCCCAGGTAAAGTTACCGGGTGAATTTTCGGGGAAAATCTCTGGCATGGATTCTTCAAACATGTCGGGAATTTCCCGATTGTCAAATATATAGTAATAATCCTGATATTTTTTTTCTCCCTGCTTTGCCTTTTTTGCCCAACTGTGTTCATTGGATGTATGGTTCACAACAACATCCAGTACCAGCAGGATATCCCGCGCACGCATTTGGTCGGCCAGGGCCTGTATATCCTCCAGCTTGCCAATCCGGTTGTCCACCTTGCGGAAATTACTCACGGCATAACCACCATCACTGTGTCCTTCCGGACAGGCGAGTATAGGCATGATGTGTACCAGGTTCACGCCCAACTCTTCAAGGTAATCAATCCTGGTTTGCATATTTTGAAGATTTCCGGAAAAGCCGTTACTGTACAATGCCATGCCAACCCATTTCTGGGCGAGGAACCAGTTATGATTTTTTTCCCTGTTTATGTCTGATTTCTTTAACGGGTCCGGGCGCTCAATATATTGCCGGGCCATCGTCTCCACCAGATTCAATGCCTGCGCCCTGAAGTCGTCACGATCACCATACAGCGTATGGAATAATGAGTGAATGGCATAAAAATTTGCACCAAGACGTGTATAGAAATGACGCAGGTCCCGTCTTTTAATATCGGGCTTTAACTCATTAAGAATCTCGTTAAGTAGTGAATGTGATACCTGCTCGTACATACCGGTTTTTTACATAAGGTTCCATGACTGAATCATGGGTTGATAAAATGACATGTCATCCACTGTCGCACCTTGTCTGCCTACGATATGCGATGCAAACGATTGCGCCCTCTCCATCATCAATGACAGTGACCAGCCATGACATATCCCCAATATGAGTACCGATGCAAAGGCATCCCCGGCACCCACTGTATCAACTACCCTGATTTCTTTATCAGGGGTGGCTTCTGCAATTTCACCTGTGGCAGTCAGGGCAGTTGCACCACGACTCCCGCGTGTGACAATAACACCCGTCAGATTATGCAATGATAAAAAGTGACTGATTTTATCGTTGTCGTCTGTGCCCTCTTCAGTCAACATGTTTAATTCGTCTTCATTCAGTTTCACCCAATCGGCATCATCGACAAGCCGATCAACGAGCTGTACATTCCACCAGGGGTCACGTAGATTGACATCTGTAAAAATTATTCCGTTATGTTGATTCTTGAGGCGCGCCAGTGTCTCCCTGGACTCTGCATTTCTGAGTGCCAGGCTACCATGATACAGCAAGGTATTATCTGTTTCCGGTAAGCCTTCAGGGGCAATAAAGTCATAAGCACGGTTTTTTACAATATCATAGTCGGGCTCTCCCGCATCAATCCTGACCTCCACCCTGCCGGTAGCATGAATGGAATCGATCTGTAAAAATGACATGTCCATACCCCTGCCCTTCATGGCCGATATAATCCGGTGACCATCCGCATCATCACCGACCCTGCTGACAAAGCCCGGCCTTTGCCCGAATGCCTGTAGATGTGACGCAACGTTAAACGGTGCGCCACCGAGCATGCTTTTCCCGTCGGGAAAAATATCAAACAGAACCTCTCCAAATATTATCGACTGAATGTTGTTATCCTTCATTACTTTCCTCAATCCATTTATCCATTGCCGGAATAAAATGAATCACACCCTCCAGGATACCGGCACTGTAATTCCCGTTCATCCCGTGGAATCCACCCCTTGCCAGATAAAGCTTGTCCTCGTGACCTGCGCTTTTTGCCATCTCACGGGCCTGCTCGCGTAATTCATCCGAGGCATTGGCGACCAGTACCGAGGGAATATGACTGCTCAGCACCTCCAGATCATTACCACTATCGCCTGCAAAAACAACTTGCCCGGGTAAAATATCCAGCTGCGCCATCAGAAATTCTATTGATTGCGATTTACCTGCGCTGGCAGGAAGTATATCCAGCAGGCCTTTTTGTTTGTCATCATCAATACTCCAGACCAGATTTGAACTGATACCCTGCGCCTCGTATCGACCGCTTAATTCAGCAAGCAGGGGCTCAACAGCGACATTCAGGTCGAGGTAAAAACTGAGCTTATGGGGCCCCTGTTTGGCCGGTTCCTGCAAAGTCAGTCCCTTGATATCCCCTGTCAGTAATAGCAGTTCGTTAGCTGTCTTTCCTCCCCAGTCTGGTTTTATTTTCTCTTCCCAGCTATCCAGGTAGTGCCAGCCTGAATCGTCAGGTTCATAAATACTTGATCCCACATCGGCGATCACAAAACCCGGCAGGGGAAGCCCGAACTGTACAATTGCCTCCTCGACCAATTCCATATGCCGGCCAGTAACATAAACCAGGGTAACTTCAGGATGCTCTAGCAATTTCCTGAATTTGCTCATGGCCCCTGCTGATTCAGGCAGGAGGCCATTGGGAATGAGTGTCCTGTCAAGATCGGTACAGATCAACAACCGGCTCATATTTCCGTAACCTTGCACGCATCAAGAAAGGCATAATGATCGATGGCATCAAGGATACCTTCCGCATAAGGCTTTTCAGCAAAGTAAACCCTGTCCACGTCCATTAAATCCGACAGTTCCTCATCATGTCGATTCGCAACCACGACCGCCTTTGTGTTACCCCGCATCATGTCTTCATCGGCACCCGAACCACCGGCCACAAGTATATTTTCCAGTGGAATCCCCCACTGTTCCGCCACCCAACGCAGTGCATATCCCTTTGAGGCCCTGGCAGGAACAATATCCAGAAACTGCCCGAACGATATAAAAACATTGACTGCTTGCTCATGCTGGTGCAATAAACGATTTATCTCATCTATATCAGGAGAGATTTCAGGATCAATATAATAACTGATCTTGAATTCACCTTGCTCGCTCTTTGGCTGGGCTTTTATTCCCGGCAGTTTTGCAAGAATTCTGCGCACTGCCCTTGGATTCCACAGGTGCTCGATATGATTCGTCCATGCCGTATCCAGAGTCAGATCGGGTGCATAATGAATCTCTGTGCCCAGACTACTGATCAGGACATCGGGTAGTGGAATCCGGTTCTTTTTCATGTCTTTCAAGGCAGAATCGAGTCGGCGTCCGGTCACAATTCCGAACGCAATGCATTTTTTGTTATCCTGAATAACACGTATAAATAACTGCAATGATTCAGTGTCACCCAGCAGACTCTGGTCCAGGTCAGAGAAGATCGCATGACCGTGATACATCGTCGGTCTTCTGTACAATGAGGCTTTTTTAACCGGTACGGTCTGATCGACCAAGGGTGTAATCCTGTCCAGGTACTTGCTTACATGAGAGTCCCATGAGTAATGATCATGTACACCGCGTATTCCATTCAGGGACATTTTTTTCCAGACGGTTTTCTCATTTATCACCTTTAAAAGCACCCTGGATATCTCTGCCCTGTCCAGTGGATTAACCAGGTATCCATTTTTACAGTTGCTGATAATGTCCCTGGGCCCTCCGTCTTCAGTTGCAACGACAGGGAGACCACATGCAGCGGCCTCTATCAGGGTCAAACCAAAGGGTTCAGTCAATGCCGGGTTGATAAATACGCCGCCAGACTGCGCAGCCAGTCGATAAAGTGAAGGTATATCATCTGTACGATGATGTTTCGGGTAGGCAACCCTTCCATACAAGTCCTGTTGGTCGACCATGGCCAGCAGGTCGCTAATAACCTCCCGCGCACCATCATCCAGGTCACTGATGTCATTTCTGTTGCCCGCAATAATTACCAGGTTTGCGATCGCCTGTAGTTCCGGTGATTCACCGTAGGCCTCAATCAGGGTTGATATATTCTTGCGTTTATCCGCACGGGATATCGCAAGGATTACCGGTTTTTCGGGCTGGGCCAGAAAACGGCAAATAGACCGGTATATCGGGGTGTCGTATTCATCACCCCGGGGTGGCTGAAACAGGTTCAGGTCTGTCCCTGGCGGTATAACACACATCTGTTGAGGCTGATAGTAATCATACAGACCATATTGCCCTTCAATCTCCTGATGGGTGCTTGCAATAATCAAGCGGGCGGCACCCAGCGTATCCTCTTCGGCGTTTATACGTCGTGAGATATTATATTTTTTCTCTATGTCATCCGGCTTCAACCCGCTTGCCAGCAGACTTCGTCTTTTTACCCGCCCAAGCGAATGCCCCGTATGCACCAATGGAACCGCAAGGTGACGGGTTAATTTTACTGCCACGTAACCCGCATCTGCGTAATGGCTGTGTATTATATCGGGTAATTTCTCTTGCCCACGTATAAAGTCAAGGGCCTGATCGGCGAAGTTATCCAGGAAATCCCACAGGCCTTCTTTGGGAACATAACCATTATCGCAACAATCTATGCGAACAATCCTCACCTTGTCTGAAATATTCTCGAATGGCCTGGCATAGTCCTTACTGACCTGGGGATCGATGACCTTTTGTGTAAGGAGATCGACCCTGCCTACCCGGTCATTTTTCCCCAGGGCCTGAGCCAGCTCGACCACGTATTTTGTCTGGCCGCCTGTATCGGCATCATTGCCCAGCTCCAGGTTACGACCACGAATAAGGCCGTGAACGCTGATCAGTACGATATAAAGCTTTTCCTTGTTAACTGATTGATTTTTACTCACATAGTCAACTATAACACACGGTAATTTGTGTGCCGGATTTGTTAAATGTTTGACAACACTGGAATGGGTCAGATAAAAAGAGCTGACGTGATACAGAACAATAAAGTATTTTATCGGGGTGTCTGATACACGCCGTTTAAAAAATTACACGGCTTTGTTTTTGGCGGATAGAGCTGACTGCGTTTAAGCCAGTGCTCACCCATTTGTGTCTGAACCTTCACAACCTTATCCCTTACTTCAACTACCAGGCCACAATGAGAGTCATCACCCTCACTAACCGCGGCCCTGAATGCCAGCGCACGTTCTTCCAGGAGATTATCATTGCTTTTGACTTTTTTCTTTTCTTGCTCGGCAGCAATCCTGCTTGAATTCTGTAATGCTTCCTGCGTCAATTGAGCAAAACTCTTTTCTTCTTCAAATAGCGGAATGTCTGCCCTGCTTTTTTGTTGTATCCGGTTATACAACGCCAGCCCGCGACCTCGATTGGTCTCGAAATCAGTAATACTGAAAAATCCTGCCTCAAGCCATTTGGTGGTATTTTTGCCGGTTGCGACCCTGAAATTCAGTGTGGGCGTTTCATAGGTTAAATCATATTTTGAAATCCTGTTACAGTCTCCGCTGGTTACTGAAGGCTTTAACGACGCCATTCCGCGCCATTTTTTCACTATATAAAGCCTGTTCCCCACATAGACATTCAGGCCGTAGTTGTCGCTTTTAAACGAAACCCCTTTGATAGCCTTGATACTGGTCACATCTTTCAGGTAAACACGGTCAACCACCCGACTGTCCTGCGTAATGTCACGCCTGGCGTTTTTTAAAAAGAATTCACAGCGACTGCCAAAATCCACGAACAGGACCGGATAACTGATATTCCGGGTTTGTATGGAGGGCACGCCTTTTATGCTGACTATACTGGTTATCCTCGCTGCCATGTAACCCACGATTTCATTCTTGATGTCTTTGCCATCGTCAGCACGGAGTAAAGAGGAATTCAAAACAAGCAGGGACAGCAGCAAACCATTCAGAATAGCCCGGCATTTAAAATTTATTACTTTCATGACTCTCCATCCTCAATGTTGCCTTATCATCCATTCTTATTAAAACAGAATATATAAGGACTGAATCGTACTGTGTGGCCAATCTTGTGAATTCAGGTAATCAATGAATTGCGGCATACACTATAACATATTGTTTTTAAGAGAAAATAAGGTTTATTTTTATAATAATATAATAATGGCTATTCTACCCGGTTTTTACCCGTGATCAACGACTTATGCCCGTGTCGCCGGCAAACCCGTCATTCCTGAACCAGTTCTTCCAGCTCTCCATCCATATGCAATTCGGTCAACTCGGAAAACCCGCCAATCCATTTACCCTTGACCAGTATCTGCGGTACGGTCCGGGCATGATCCGTTTTCTCCAGCATTTCTTTCAACGCCCCCTGCGACAGATCCACCCTCGCCTCTTCGTAGGGAATCTTCCACTTGTCCAGCAAGGTTTTGGTCTTGTTACAAATCGGGCAGGTACCTGTACTGAATATTTTTACTTCTGACATAAATATAAGCCAACAACAAAAGAAAATATGATTATATCATATACGCAAAATCCAGCGGCTTACGCCCTGGTGTTTTGCATCTCAACTATTTCTTCCAGACATTCCTGTGCAATCTGGCGTACTTGCCGGTCTTCATCATTGAGTAAATTATTAATCGGCCCGGTGATGCCGTCTGAACGGGTTAATGTAAGATAGTGACATGCATCCATGCGGATTACCGGGTCCTCATGTTGTATCAATTTAGCCAGTTCTGGCACGACTTTCCTGATGGCATCCGTATCCTCGTATCTTTCCATCACTGCACTGATGCCAATCCGGACATTCATTTTCACATCATCTTTTATCAAAATTGCAATCAAATCATTCAGGCAGGCCTTGTCATGTTCAAACCATTCCAGCACCCAATCAAGTTTTCCGTTCGACAGCAGGTATTCAAGGTAAGGAGACCTGGCCTGATTGTCTGTAATCAACGCTATCCAATGATCCAGCTCACCCGGTGTTAATGCTTCGTCAAAGATACAGGTTCCCAGTTGAAGCCAGGGAACAGAACGTGCATTGTGCTGTTTAACCAGTTCGGGTGACTGCTCAATATTGATGACATCCAGCCCTTTGAGCCTCCCGTCGGCCAGTCGCTTGTGTAATAACAATTCAAGCGTATGACAATGCTGGCAATGGGTTGATGTTAAAAGCAGTGCCTCAGGTGAATTGATTGCACTCAACACTTGCCCTCCTTAATCTGCTGCTCTTTAAAAAATACACCCCAGTTCCAGGTTGTTACCGGTTCCATATTGGATAATGAGTAAATTTGCACATCCATATCCGGTAAGGTCAGTATCATACAGGTGTGATTATACAGGGTGCTTCCTGGGTTAATTACCAATACATCTCCCAGTTTCTCGGCGAACACCTGGTGCGTATGGCCAACGATCAGAATATCACAGTCGATATTTTCAAGTTCCTTGCGCCAGCGCTCCCTTCTTTCCGGGAAAACATGGCCATCCGGGTCCAGAAGCTTGATCCCGCCATGCTGCGAATCGGGTGGATGGGCATGTACCACCAGAATACGTTTACCTTCAATGGTCAGCTCCAGTGTTCCCGGCAGGCTGTTGATATAATCCTTAATCCTTTCTTCATTGTCCCCATAGTCGAAATCTGATGACAGGTTATCGTGGTTGCCGGCAATGACCTTGCAATCGTTTTCAATCAGCAGATCTATTGTTTGCATCAACTCATCTTCACCATAACCGGCAACATCACCTGCACAAATAATATCGTCAACCCGTTCACGCCTGAAAACAGACATGGCCTCTTCTAATGGTTTTGTCGTTGAATGCGTGTCGCTGATCAGGCCGATTTTTGCTGGCATGCCTTTCTGTTCCTCCCTCGTATGGTTGATTGAGATAATCAGGGGTATTCAGAAAAAACAGGTAACCCACCGGCATCACACGACCAATCCGCCCGTGAGTCCCAGAAGATACGCGCCTGTGGATTTAATGGTGGTTCACAATCCAGCGATCCGGCAGGTATCAATACACCATCCAGTTCTGGCACAACCCTGGGCATGGGACTGCCGCATTGCGTACAAAAGCAATTAAAAAACCTTTCCGCCTCGGGTACCTTGTATCTACCCAACAGTGATTCCCCATGAACCCAGGTAATACTGGTAAGCGGCTTTACCAAAAGGTTGCTCGCATGACCGCTGCCAGTTGTTTTACGGCAACGACTACAATGACAGTGATAAAAACGTTCCACCTGCCCGCTAACCTCATATTGAACGGAACCACACAGGCAACTACCTGCAAGCCTTGCTTGTGACATATTAATTTCCTTCTGATTTAACCGGATTATATCCTGACCAGACCGGGTCGAATACATCTCTCATCATCCACCAAAATATCGCTTAACATGCTGATTATATAAGATTTATCAATTTCTATTAGCGGATTTTCCCAGTAAATATAATATTTGCTCGATATATCTTACAATATCATTCAATCTATATTAGAATATAATGGAATTATTAAATTATATTCCGGGGGATACATGAGTAACGTGACTACAAATGAAGATATTATGCTTTCACGGGGCATACGTACCATCGGTCGTGCAACTGATAACGATATAGTAATAGTCGACCCGTCCGTCAGCTCATATCACGCAAAGATCGTCACCTTTTTCGATGCCTCATATATAGAGGACCTGGATAGCTCCAATGGTACCTACGTCAATGGCAAGCAAGTTAAAAAACATGTCATACGCCCAGGTGACAATGTTTTTTTCGGTAACCGCATTTACAGTATTACCAACCAGAAAAAGAACTAGCCCTGCCGGAAATTACTGCTCTATAAAATTTATAGTTACTTCAGCTTGGCAAAAACAATGCTATACATTTGTTTCTATTAAATAAACCAACGTATCTACCTTGTCTTCACTATCCAATATCAAAGGCCTCCCTCGGGGTAAATTCTCGACACACCCCTTCTGGACATATATAATTCCGCTTCCCTCACGCGCCCGTAGCTCAGCTGGATAGAGTACCTGGCTACGAACCAGGCGGTCACACGTTCGAATCGTGTCGGGCGCGCCATTTTGTGATTCAAATCAACCGGTTATAGCGTTCCGCTTGGCCGGTTTTTTTATGCCTGTCCAATAGATACCTGTTTGTCCAATAGAATTGGAATCCCCAACCTTT
>DRJK01000094.1 GCA_011052215.1 Gammaproteobacteria bacterium | reverse complement strand
CCAGTCTGGATTTACGAACAGGGAGACTGATAAACTCCTGCCCTGAATGTGATCCGGCAATCGCACTCATTGTTATGTAGGAATCATTACTTTTGACCCGATAGTTAATCTCAAGAAATTGGCGTGCAAACACCTCCCGCGTTGACAAATCGTAGCGTATGGCAACCGATTTTTTTTCAATACTTTTGCCTGCTGCGGGCACGAAGACTGTACCCTTGTGTGCCGGTATTTCCTTGTTATTTTCTGTACCGGCAAGTACGGAAGTAATATTATGTATCTGAAAAATAATGAGGATCACCGGAAATAAACTTTTTTTCGTTGTCACCACGGCAATACCCCCGGCAGTGGAACGGGCTTTTCAAGTGGTGCGGGGAAACCTTCTTCTTCCTCGAATAACGACTTCCATAATGTTGACTGGTCCTGCTTGCCCTGTATTATCTGTTTACGTGCCGCCAGCAGTTCAACTGCAGTAATTGTCTCACCCTGAAGTACACGCCTGCCCTGAATATGCTTGTCTGCAACCTGCGCATGTTCCTGCCCACTGGCAATTTTACCCAAAGCCCTGTTTTCCTGTTTTTCTGAATGCGTATAAATATACTGTCTGGTTTTTTTGTCCTTGTCATCAATGCCGTAGTCACCGCCGCCCTGCATATCTTCACTCGCACGCATACTACGCGGCCCTCTGCCTGCACGCCTCCTTGCCATTGCTTCGGCAAAAGGGTCATCCTGGATAGATTTAATTACACCCTTTACAAATGTGAGATTGATTCCGGCCTGATGGTGCCGTTTGTTATAGCGCAGTACATCCCGATAAGTGGACAATGCTGAATAGTAATTTCCCGCCCTGAAAAAACTGTTTGCCAGGTTATACAAGGCATCGGCTCTTTCATTGTCCTGCCCCGCTACCAGAAAGGCCTGGGTAAATTGTGTGATCGCATGTGCATAGTCCTTCAACTGGTATGCACTGGCGGCTTCACCCATTCTGGCCTGATAACCCGAATAGGCAGAATACTGATTGCGGGCAGTGTGAAAATCACTTTTTTGATAGGCGGCATAAGCACGGGCATGTACATCAGCAGGCAGCCCCGCTGCATCAACTTTCGGTGATAACACCACATTTACCAGCATCACGGCGATCCAGACATGGCTTGTCCCACCACGATAGAACAAGCGGGGATATTGCAGAGACAATAACAGAATAATAATCAATGCCGGCAACAGGGCCCAACGGTATAGTTCAATCCACGTTTGCCGGTTGCTATCCGTCACCTCTTCCTCACCGGCCTGGTTAATGATGCCGTTGTAATACAGTTGCTCAAGATCGCTCATGTCATCCGTCATCTCGACATAACGCCCTCCGCTATCTGAAGCCAGTTGCTGTAAATAGCCGCTGTTGAGTCGTGTCTGTACTGGCCGCTTGTCATATTGTACCCAGCCACCCTCCGGGTCGGGTATGGGGGCGGGTGCATACCCTCCCGTGCCCAGTATATACAAAGGTGTATCAAGTAAATCTGTGTGTATTTCCGCCCTGGTTCCTGAACCACCGTCTGTTAAAATCACGATTGCCCTGTTATCACTATGCGCCAGATTTTTGTTTGCCAGCATAATGGCATCAGGAAGATTGCTGCCGGCAGTGGGCAAAACCCCCGATTTGATCCCTTTTGCATAGTATTCAAGCGCCTTATGATCCCAGGTCAATGGACTAAGCACATGGGCCTTGCCCGCGAACATGATGATCCCCAGGCGATCAAGCTTGCCTAGCGAAAGTAACTGAAAAATTTCTGTTTTGGCTCGCTTCAAACGGCTCGGCTTGATATCTGTCGCCGTCATCGATCTGGACACATCAACCAATACCATGATATCGACACCACCCACCTTGCCCGCTTTTTTGGGAGGGTCAGGAAGTCGCGGCCCGGCCATTGCAACAGCAAGTAATACCCACGCAAGTTGAAACAGGATGACCCTGAGTCCTGAACCGGTTTTTTTCTTTTTACCAGACCTGACCAGCACCCATGGCAACAGTTTCTTTTCTGCATATTGCAGCCTGTTATGGCTATACACAAACCGTATAAAAAACACCCATACAACCGGCTGCAGGGCCAGCAGTAACCACAACGGCTGTCTGAATTGCAGCAGGCTCCATTCAAAACCACTCATATAGCCGCCCTCTGGCGAAGCACCAGTAACTGCAACACGCTAAACAGCAGGATCGCAGCCAACAACGGCCACTGATACAGTGGTTGACGGATATATTTTATTTTTGGTTTATCCTGGCTTCTTTCGGCCAGTTCAATATCGCCGATGGCCTTTGAAAGGGAGCGCGTATCACCTGCCCAATAAAATTTTCCACCGGTATATTCTGCTATTTTTTTAAGCCTTTCAGTGTCGGCGGGATCATAAATAAGCCCGGAAATATTTTTCTCGGATGCCTCGACAGTCCTTGCGCCAATCGCAACGGTATAGACATGCAAACCTGCCTGGCGGGCCAGTTCCATAGCCACATCGGGGTTTATGTCGCCGGTTAATCTTGTTGCATCTGTCAACAAAACCAGTACACGGTTGCTGTTTTTTGACTGCACTGCCTCATGGACGGCCTGCGCCAATGCATTGCCCAGGGCAGCGCTGCGACCTGCCATACCAATATTCACACGTGACAACATCGTCCTGGCGAGATTATGGTCGCGAGTCAAGGGTACCAGCGTGTATACTGAATCTGCATATACCACGATCGAAACATTATCACCCTGTAGTTGATCAATAAAACGGGACAAGACACCTTTTAACAAGGTCATGCGATCAACACGCTTCCCGTTTAACAGATAATCCCGTTGTATCATGCTTATCGATGTGTCCACTACAAAAACGATATCGCGATATTTTGATGGTTCCTGCCGGTGTTTGCGAACCCATTCGGGCTGTGCCATGGCAATAAAACACAGGCCGATAACCAGCCATATCAATACAAATCTCATCCATCTGAAGTAACCCATTGCCCCGGCAATTTTGGTATCAACCAGTTTTTTTATGAGCTGGTATCGGGGATGCAGGTATTGCTGGTTGATAACAAATCTGAAGCCCGGCATCCTCCATGTGATTTTTCCACCCGCCAGGTTGCAGGTAATGATATAAAGCAGTAATAAAACGGCGGGCACCCACAGCCATTGCCAACTGGCAAAATGAAACTGCCAGTCATATTGCGCAACGGTTACCTGTGCACCCATAGTAATCTTTTCACCTGTTGCAAGACCTGCTGAAATTCGGGTAATGACTGTGTATGACCGGAAAACCGGACGCAGCTACAAAATTCCAGTATTGTTTGAAATTCATGTCTGCTGATTGGCATGTCATAGGAAGCAAAGTCTGACACCTTCAGATTATGCCTGTTCAATGCGAGTCGTAAAATTTTCATCAAGGATTCACCACGTTGATGACTGCTCATGCGTGATGAATGACGAACAAGTTTACGATACGCCCTGCGTGCACATTGTACTGGCCGCTTTCTGTAACTGGAATAATAAATGGCCAATAGTGCCAGACCAATAAATATTAACGCCACCAGTACCCATATCCCTGTCTCACTTTGTTCAGGCATAGCCGGAGGGATGATCTCCATGATACCATCCAGCTTGCCATTTTTTTCAAACCCCACTCAGGTACACCGGAATTTCATCAAAGGATTCATCCGTACGAATACGAACAAATGGAATCCGGCAATCTGAAAATATGGACTCCATTTGCTGCTGCTGTTTCTGGAACTCACGTTCATAAGCCGACCGAATTGCCGTATCATCCGAGCTGATTTTTACAGACTGTTGCTGCGGGTATCCATTGATTGACCAGATACCTTGCGCCGGTAACATCTGTTCCACCGGGTCCAGCACCTGGATGGCCAGTATTTTATGGTGCCCTGCCAGACGCGTTAACAAAGGTACATGGGATTCATTGAGATCGTGAAAATCACTGATAAGGATAATATGACTGCCTGCAACCGCCCTGGCCTGCAATTGCGATAGGATATTGTACAATTCGGGCTCAGAGATACCGCATTCCAGTGGCGGGCAAGCAGAGGCCGCGCTGATCAGCCATTGGTGTACCTTTGATATGCCACGCTCGGGATTGACCCACAGACCATCGGGTTGCATCAGCATACCACCAACAGAAAAACCCTGATGTATCGACAGCCCCGCAATACAGGCTGCTATTTCCACTGCATGAGTAACCTTCAGGGTTTTCTGCGTGCCAAAACGCATTGCCGCCCGCCGATCAATAACCATCAAGCGACTTGCCTCTCTTTCTTCCCTGTAGATTTTGGTATAGATATCTGACGACCTGGCCATCATGCGCCAGTTGATGTTTCGCAGGTCGTCGCCCGGTTGATACAAACGACTCTCGTCATAATCGAGTCCGCTGCCCCGAAAAGGAGAAAAGTGTCCGCCACTTCTCCGGTAACCGGTTTCCAGGTGCAGGTTTTCGCTGACTGTTTTTCGGGCCATCCCTTTTTTCAGCCAGAGAAGCAGTTCTTCGCCGCTGATAATCGGGCAGGATAAAGGGTCCTGCTTGTCGGTCAGCTGTTTAAAACCTAACATAATCGACTCAAGGCATGGGCACCTGGTTAACAATGCCCGCTATGATCCGGTTTTTACCTATATTTTCTGCCTGCGCTGCAAACGAAAGTATAATTCGATGGCGTAAAACATCGGGCACCATTTCAATGACATCCTCCGGAATCACGTAATCACGTCTGTTCAAGTAGGCAATGGCACTGGCCGCTCTAAGTAAGGCCAGTGAAGCCCGGGGGGATGCACCCACTTCAATACAGGATTTCCATTCCGGAATAGTCTGGCCAAGGTTACGGGTTGTACCAACCAGCCGGACAATATATTTTTCTATATTTTCCTCGACGTGTATCTCTGACACACTGCGTCTGGCCTGTAAAACAGTATCGGGATGAATTACAGAATCAATGGCCATTGGGTCTTCACCAAAATGACGCTTCCTGTCTCTTCTTAGTATCTCCAGTTCTTCATCGGCTTCAGGATAAGTCAGTTCCACATGCAGAAGAAAACGATCAAGCTGGGCCTCCGGTAGTGGATAGGTCCCTGATTGCTCCAGTGGATTCTGGGTTGCCATGACAATAAAAAGTTCGGGTAATTTACGTGTTACCCCGTTCACTGTCACCTGATGCTCCTGCATCGCCTCCAGTAATGCCGATTGTACCTTGGGGGGGGCACGGTTAATTTCGTCTGCGAGTATAATTTCATGGAAAACCGGGCCCTGGACAAAACGAAATTCGGCTGTACTGGCATCAAAAATTTCGGTTCCGGTCAGGTCTCCAGGCATCAGGTCGGGTGTAAACTGGATTCGCTGTGAACTTGCATGCACACCACTGGCGAGGGCATTAACGGCAGTTGTCTTGGCCAGACCCGGCGGACCCTCTAGAAGAATGTGACCCCCTGTCAGCAACCCCACCAGCAACCTGTCGAGCAAGGCAGACTGGCCCACGATGATACTTTCAAGATGTGTTCGCAGTTGTTTGAAGGCGTCCTGTGTTTTTATTGTTGCATCTGACATTCTGATCTGTGTCCTTTTGCAAGGCTTCGGCCTGCTTTCAATATAGCGGAAATAATGTATCGCGTCTCAATACAGCGTACCAGTATAATATTATATGTTGATCACGCAAAAAAAAGCCACAACCGGGGTTGTGGCTTTTCCCTGTGTAAAAAGTGATGTTTCAGTTTTCACGCTCCAGTTTTATGGCTACCAGCGTGCCGCCATTATTAATATAATCAATTTTTACATAATCGCCTTGTGACAAACCCTGCAGGTTAAAATGAGGGTTCGGTACGACACCATTATTACGACTGTCCTTCATTATTGTATTGCTATCAACGATGATAACTGTCCCGTCCTGCATTGTTACCGTACCGGTATTGGTACCGCTGGTGGTAACAGTGGCCACATTGCCCTTTATTTTCAAACCGGAGGAGGTATTTTCTTTCTTGACCTTCCTGGCAATCAACACCCCATTCATGAAGTAGGCCTCTACTTTAACCATAACACCTGTTAACAGTGCGCCCTTGCTTATGCCGCTATAACGGGTATTGGTGTCAACCTTGAATACCTGTCCATTGACTGAAAAGGTATTATCGCCAGCGATATCCTTGCTTATCAGGCCATGGACTTCCAGCTCATGTTTATCAGACCCCTGTGACCCTTTTATACCATTATTTTCAAGCTCCACCTTGCTGGCCACAAGATTGTTGCTCTGATCCAGTCCCTGAATACTTTTCACTTCAACGTACAGTCCGTTGTAACTGCCGGCAGGCATGTTATCCAGTTTTGCGCCTGCATAATCAATTGTCATACCACCAACATCAAACTGAAAGGAACCGGCCACATGATTCTTGACGATACCCTTCAGTTCTATGCCTTCAGTGTGTGCAGCGAGATAAGTCGCCAGGTCACTGGCCTTGACTTCAATACGTGTTGCAGTAATGCTGCCCGTACCGGAACTACTGCCGCTGACCTCCACAATCATGCCCGTTGTTATCTGGTCCGGTGTAACAACACCTGCCACCTTGCTTTCCATAATCGTCGTATCTGTTATCGTCACGGTCTGGCCCATTATGTTCATATCACCGGTTGCCTGGCCAGATACAATGGCGTTACTGATCACTATCCCTTCCAGGTCATCACTGAATGTGACGTTACTGGCCGTACCGGTCGAACCATTTTCCTGTCCCGAAATAGTGACTTGCATACCCACTTTCAGATCACTTTCTGTGCCAGACTTGTCATCGATGCGAATACTTGCTCCACTGGTATCAAACTCAACGCCGTTGACAAAAATACTGCCAAACCCGGTTATCGCCCCAGTGTAGGTGGAATTAGAGCCGGCACTGCTGCCACCTCCTCCGCATGCCACGATCAATGTGGACAGTAAAATAATGACTACTGACTTAAATAAGCCGTTAATTTTCATAGCAAATACTCCTTTTTCGTTTATCGCGATTTACCACAAGTTAAAAGTATTTATTTTTACTATTATTTGGGAATATTTTCCCATTTTTCGCGGTAAGTTTCAAGTGAATTCAGGTTTTTTTTCAGAATATGTGACAGGAATCACCATTCCGGCTGCTGCCGATTTGTGATGTGTTTGTCCTGAATTTTACGAATCAGCGGGGCAGGTTGACACACAGGGCAGGTCTCTTATTGGTCAGCTGTTATTGGCTCCGATGACGGATCAGGTGCACGTTTTTTATTAACCCGGGAACGGTTTTCATGTGCCATTACACAGCCTTCTCCCCCTCTGTTTTATTTATTTCTCACCGGGCTGTTTCTTATAGGGGTTCCCGGTTACGAGAAAATCATCACACAGAAGGGTAGTCCCCGTCTGGTTACGACATTAAAACCTCGTAGTGGATTGCCTGTCTCAGAATACCAACTGGGCACGCATTTGGATAATATCGGGGCTTTCAATATTACCTCTCCTGTCAGGGCTGGCATTTGCCCTGACATAGTTCACCATAAAACGCAGGTTTCTATTCGGGTACCAGTTAACGCCCAGTGTGACGTTATTTTCCCTGCCGCCGGTAATACCCTTGTTTTCGAGGTTCACGGTACTATAACGTGCGGCCAGCTCCCAGGCACCATACGGTGACTTGGGCCGAACCTGTACGAAGGCTCCCTTTTTGGCGTTGTAGCGGCGATGCTCGCCGGTAACAAACCAGCTGCCAAAGATATACCAGCCATTAAAATCGGGATCACTGCGTTGTTTTATGCGCTCCACGCTGATTCGTGTGTATTCGCCCTGCAGGGAAAAGGCTTCATACACGACAGCGGCTTCCAGGCCGAAGGCAACCGTATGGTCAACATCATGAAGTGTCCCGGTTTTAACCAGTTTGCCCGCCAGATTAGCTTCCGGTCTGCTACCGTAGTTGACAGTTTCGGGTCTGCGATATTCAACGGCCATGCCGACATGCAGTAATCGATGTCTGCTTCTGACTGGTGCAGCCGTGATACGTACCACCGTACCCCAGCCATTTTTTCCACCATTGCGGACATTACCATCGAATATACCGACCGCCGCACTCCAGTTGTTCCCATAGCTGTTTATCAATGCACCCGTTTTGTAACCCGGTGAGAATGCCTTGGGTAATGCGCGTTCCATAAACGTAATATTATTTGAGCTTGTCATATTTTCGAGACTAAACGGTTCCAGCATGTTGCCTGCCCTGATTGTAATCGGCTTGAAACCGTTATAACCCACCCACGCGCTCTTGATTCTGAAATTACGGCTGGAGGCGAAGTCATATTCAAACCGGTACCGCCAGTCATCGAATGCCTTACCGGAAACAAACAGACGTGCCCGACGAAATTCCGAGTCCTGGGAGTCGGTATTGAGTCGACGATTGTCATCGCCCATGAATCTTGCCGCATCGGCATGAAGCCGGCCACCCAGACGTAGAGAGAAATCACCGTCTGCGGATTTAAATCTGAGTGCTTTTTTTATGTTGAATTCTTCATCCCGAAGATTATATTCCGAGCCAGGATCTGCATTTGCGGCATACAGGGTTGTCGTCGCTGTGATAATCACCGCGAACAAAGTCAGCGCGATTCCCTGTCCTGAAATGTTATTGCGCAAGTCATCTCTCCTGTCAGGAAAATAGCCCGGTTGCCAGCTCGGGATTCATGGGAATCCTGTCTGATTCAAGGCGGTGTCTGTCGCTGGCAAGACAAGTCCCGTTTGTGAAATGCCGGTTAGTCGAAATACTGAACAGGTAGCGGAAAACACGCAGGCCGAGCTGCCCGTTTTTCATGGCACGCCTGAAATCATGCCCCACGCCGGGTATGATTGTGAACCTGCAAGACGCGTCTATATCGTGTTCCATGGCGACCCTGTTCATCGCAGCCACCCAGCGTCTGCCTCGCTCCAGTCGTGTAAATCCCTGTTGCTGCTGAATCCTTGCTGACCGGTTCAGCCCGGGGTCATGCATAATATCCCACTGGCCTACAAACACAGCAGTGGGGACACACAGAAACTTTTGCATATCAAAATCGACCCCCTTCAACCTCGGCGTAGGGACGATGCCAAACGGGAACCGGCGTGATTCATCAGGACAGGTGTACCAGCCTGCCGCACAAATGGCGAGTCGCTGAACACGCTCCGGGTATGCCATGGTGTAACGATGGGCAAACTGCCCGCCACCGGAGAATCCGGTCAGAAAAATTTTGCTGCTGACGGCGCCGGTAAGGTACTCGATCTCTTCGGTAATCATCTGTAATGCATGATCTGCACGTCGCCCGCCACCTTCGCGTCCCAGTCGTTGATAGTCACCAAAGTGACGTTTGGAAAAGACCGGTGCAACCAGAACCACACCGTACTGTTCGGCCAGCGGTGCAAACAGTTCTGCATGTTCCCTTGCATTGCGTGAAATACCGTGTACAGAGACAAACTGGGAAGTGTATGTACTGCGATTTTCCGGTATGTAAATAAAATATTTCAGCACAGCGTCACCACTTACATGACGTTTATGTATCTTGCCGGGTTCAATGCTTTCCGGGGACAGCACCTTTTCCCGCGTGCTGACTGGCTGTGTCATGATGCCAGCACCTGCTGTTCGTGAAGCCGGAAAAATCCGGCAACACGCGAATCAGACTGCAGTAGTTCATCCGGCCTGCCCGTGGCAATCAATTTTCCATTTTCCATATACCAGAGGACATCTGCGCGTAGCGCATTGTCCAGTTGGTGCGTCACCATCATTACGGTGCCTTTATAGTTGCTCAGGATATCATTGAATACCGCACTGGCATCCGGATCAAGATTTACATCTGCTTCATCCAGTAACAGTACCGGAGGATTTCCCAGAATGGCGCGTGCCAGTACAATACGCTGTCTCTGGCCTGCGGACAGGCTGCTCCCGCCCTCTGCTATGCGGGTATCCTCACCATCTGGCAGTTCGTCAAGTAATTCGTCTATACCGCACAGTTCACGTACGCGTGCCAGTTCTGCTTCAGGTGCTGAACGCCAACGATAACGCAGATTCTTGCGGATCGTGCCGCGTAACAAGGAAAGATCCGGGCTCGCGATACCCACCACCCGATGCAGGGAATCGCGGGCCAGCTTGCCTAAATCCTTGCCGTCAAGCCGTACTGTTCCGCGTTCCGCGTCCACCAGACGGGCAACCAGCGACAATACGGTGGATTTTCCAGCCCCGTTGGGCCCTACCACGGCTATCACGCTGCCTGGGGCAGCGTCTGCGCTGAAGTCTGTCAACGAGCCGTAGACGCTGACGTTGCTGAATACCAGATGCCCTGCCCCGTCTCTCAAATCACTCGTCCCTCTTGATTTTGCCACAGGCGCGGGGTTGTCAAGAAACTGGTGGATTTTTTCTATTGATACCCGTGCCCCCTGCCAATATTCATAAACCCGGCCCAGGTCACGCAACGATGGCACGAGAAACCCGACGATACTCATTGCCGCAACCACGGTACCCGGTGTAGTCTGACCGTCAGATACGAGCAGGGCACCTGTGATCAGTGTGGCCGCCGTGGCGATCGCCGTGGTCGCCGTGGTCACGGCACGTAAACCACCAATTACCCAGGCACGCAGTATCAGCGCCGTTTTTAATCTGCTACTTTGCCTTTCAATTCGATTTTGCTCCCGGCGTGTCTGGCCCGAAACCTGTACCACAGCCATGGAGGCTACCTGCTCATTCAGGTTGCCAGCCAGAAAGGCACGTCGTCGCCGGGCTTCTCTCGCCGCTTGTAACAAGGGCTTTCCCATAACCAGGGAAAGTGCCGTGCCGGGTATCACGACTGCACCGACGGTAACCGCCAATGGCCAGCTGATCAGGGCCAGGGCCAGCAAGGCCCCGGCAATCGCTACGCCAGCCACGATAAGGCGCGCCAGACCCAGGCTGGTCCACTGCCGCAACGCAGTCAGATCCCCGACAAAACGTAACATGATGCTGCCCCGGCTGCGCATTTGCAGTTTACGTGGCGGCAGCGAGCTCAGATGGATGTACAGCACCATACGCACTTGATGCACGTAACCCTGTCCAAGTTGTTCAGCGTCAATACGCTCCAGCATACGCATACCGGCATGGATCAGTGCAAGTACCAGAAAGCCCAGGCCGAACCACACAAGGCTGGTAGCAGACAGCGCTTGTGGCTGATCGATAAACCGGTCGAAAGTCAGTTTTACGAGCAAGGCACTGCCAATGGTGGCTCCAGCCTGCGTGAGCCCGTTCAGCACAAGACGTAGCATCAGGCCCGCACGCCGTTCGCCTAAGACAGGTGGCAGGTTCATTAACCTGCCTGCCGGCTATGTAAACGACAGTCCATGTACTGTCCGATGGTACCGGCGATTGCCGGGTCTGATAATTGCCCGAGACTCATGACCGGTAATCCGGTCGCGCTCTGCGTCTCGCGAACGATCAACGGTGCTGCGGTCAGGATGCCACTGACTGCCATGACGGGCAGGTCGTGATCGAACAACCAGCTTACCCCGGTCGCTGCACCCATGGCATCCGTCGCCGCAAAAATAATCCCGTTGATGGCATGGCTGAACACCGGCGAACATAACAATGCCGCAGTTTCTTCCTGAAACAGGCCATCCGCCACTTCCAGAACAATCGTGTCAACGCCGGTACGCTGCAGATGCGCTGTCAATGTGGTCAGGATGCCTTCCAGTTCTCTCAGGGAAACATGACGTGTTGAAGCATAACCCGCATCGGTAAAATCAAGTACCCGCTCGGCACCGGCGTCTTTCATTAACCAGGTATCGCCACCGGAACCTGTACCGGTTACCTTGGCGGCACCCACTTTCAGGCCGGCATTTACCAGCCCTTTGATCAGGTAGGCCGCCGTCGTGGTCTTGCCGGCATTCATTGAGGTTCCAACCGCGGCAATGGTAACCGGCATGTCGCCATTCGGTGATATGGGTTCCAGCGCGCTGTCGGCAAGATTCATGGGGCGGCCCCGGGCGTTGCCAAGCAAGCCAATGGGTATAATCCGGGTGGCGTCCTTGCGGCTGTTATGTTTGGAAACGACGCGGGCGGCAATACCACCGGCGGCCACCATATGACAGGGTTCAAGACTGTCGGGTACGACACCTTCAAACTGATCCGGTGCATAACGGTGGCCATAACACAATATAATTTCATCGCCTGGAAACAGGGGCGCCCGACGGCCGTTAACCAGTTCGATTCGCGTATGCTGGCCCAGGGAATCAACCCGCGCAAGCAACAGGTCGCCCGGTACCGGCTTGACCGAACCACTGATCAGGTAACCGGCTTCACTGATGGGTACATGACGCGTCGTGTAGGCGGCCTTTGCCCTGGCTAACCGCCGGGTTTCGATGGATGATATGGATGGACCTATTATTCCTGTATCCATCAGGCCCTGGTCGACGATATCCGTCAGCGTACTCGTATTTGATTTCATCTATATTCCTCTATAGTTGTCAGCGGTTCTGAACAGGGTATGCGGGACGTATGGTTGACGACTATCCCCTTCAGTTCATGCCTTCAGAATGCAAGTCAAAACAAGTTGCAAACCGCAGGCCTGGACTTCAACGCGTATTGTGGTATTGACAGCCCGTTTGACTGCCCTGCAATAGCAACCTGCATGCCCGGATTCAGATTATTTTCCATACCTGTCCGATTACCAGTGCGAATACTTGTCTCACTGCTACCAAACTCGACATCTTTGACAAAAATACCGCCGGGCCACGATACGCTCAGGTATAAATTGAATTGAATCCGGTCTTGCCATTACATGCTGCAATTGATACAGCCGGTCTGTTTACGACTACTGGCTTAAGTAAGCTATTAATTTTACTAAAAAATACTCCTTTATATTCAGCACAATACGTCATGAGTTAAAAATAATGATTTAATATTTGGGAATATTTTCCCATAGTTTAAATTGAATTTCAAGTAATTTATGGTTTTTATCAGGATTCATGGCAGGAACCATCGTTCCGGGCACCCGGGGTCTGCCGGTCTGACAAGCTTGTATTGAGTGTTACGAATCAGAAGGGGAAAAAATCCCGGGGGGAGTCCCGGGAAGTCGTTACGGTTTATGCCGGTTTTCACTTGTTGTCCCGTTAACGTTGTGAAGCACATATAAATGTGAGGACATGGAATCGGTAAGCCTGATCAAGACCGTCTGCCGCACGGACGCGGCAGCCGAGCCGCCATGGATGGCATGTTTTGCGTGTCT
>DRJK01000093.1 GCA_011052215.1 Gammaproteobacteria bacterium | reverse complement strand
GAAGCTTCCATTTGCGGCTATCTCTTTGCTCCCCTTAACGGCAGTGCCTCTTTGTGTCTCACCGCCTCAGGCGGTGGTTTACCTGATTTTAATTAATCATCAGCCTCCTGATCTGTTTCACCCTTTGTCCCCGGTGTGGTTCTGGTAATAACCGGGTTGTCCCAGGAACCGGTAACCGTGTATCTGATTTTTGAGATCTTGTTGATTTTTTTACGGAATAATTTCTCTGTAATGTACAGGCCGACTGCTACCTGTGGGCCGCCTGCCAGGCCCAGAATTGGCAAACTGGATGAAATACTGGGCGTGACAAACACGACCTGGTCATAGTCCTCTGCTGCCAGACCTATTCTCCCCGAGATTTCTATCTTTGCGGCCGGCCCGTTCAGATGCAGGTCGTTGGTATAGGCATCACCGTCGGCAATTCTGAAATTTCCCTCAATATCATCAAATGCCAGGCCTTTCCTGAACAGGTCACTGAAATCCAGGGACAGCCTGCGGCTTAATGTCTGAATACTGAGTAAACCAAAAATCCGGCCTCCACCCGGATTGACTTTTTTCAGTTGCCCCTTTTTTATTGACAAATGCAAGTTGCCATTCAGCCGTTTCATTTCCAGCCAGTGGGGCGGCCCCGGCCAGCTGGCCTGTAACTCCGCCTCAAGTTTTCCACCCTCAATATTTGTCTGATAGCCGAACAGGCCCATGGCCTGATCAATTCGTGGCGCTTTCAACACCAGGTCTATCCTGGATTCATGCCATGAATTTTTGAATAACCAGCTACCCCGGGCATCCGCCTTGATCAGGGGTCCGCGGATACTAAGATTATCTATTTTTATACCATCACTGACTTTCCTGGTGATCAGTTTTAATGCACCAAGATTTTTTTTATTATAGACAAGCCTGGCACTCTTGATCTCCAGCGCGGGTAATTTTCTGGGGTCAGGCACAGGCCCCTCATCTCTTTTTTCCGGCTTGCTTAATTGCAGGTATTTCAGGTCCATTTTAACCGGCACGGTCCCTGTTAAATCCTCTGGCACAATGATTTCTCCTGCCAGCTCTGCTGAATTTACATCAAGCTGCAAACCGCGATTATGTTTCCTGACATCAAGATAGACTTTATTAAAATCAAGTTGTCCTGTGATCAGCCTCTGTATATACAGTTTCACTGCAAGCCGGTTTGACGTAATCGATGTCAGTGAGTCGGAAATCGTACCCCGTTTCTTACCGGGGAAAAGATCCAGCCACTTGCCAATTGACAACGTCCTCAGGTTTCCCTTGATAATAAACCCGGGTTCAGTGGGTAAGCGTGCCGGCCCTTTTCCAAAAACCAGCTCGCCGCGCTCCAATGTATTTTCCCCTGCTACCTGTTTCAAGTCGACAACAGAACTGAGCTTGTCACCGTACTTTACCCGGACAGGCCCCGTCTTGCCTTCGCTGAAATTCACCTCGAACAGGAAAGGAAGCCTGCTTGCGGCAGTCTTGGAAAAATAATCAGGTAATGCAACGGCAATACCTGACAGATCACTTTTTATCGACAACAATGACCGTGTTTTGTAAAATGTCAGCGCAATGTCCCAGTCAGACTCGCCCTTGAATCTATCTGGTACCTTATCAATTACCGAACTCAGCAATAACCGAACACCCATTCGGGTTTTCATTGAAATTGTTGTGCTGGCATCCCTGTTTTTTGACACCCTGGTTTTAACGGTTAAAGGGATGGATTTACCCTTATATTCCGCACGAATATTATTAGAACTGTATCTGAATACATCTCCGTCATAGTTAAAATCCAGTATGCCTTCTACGTTTGTAAACTCCTGGTTCCAGTCAGCGAGTTTCAGGTTGCCAGGATTAAATTTCGTACGGCCTGATAATTTATTTTTTCCCTGACCAGTAAATGGTATCGACATTTTAAAAGCCGTATTCATCGTTCCTGTAGCAATAATATTCGAGAGAAACTCGCTTGCCTCTTTCCTTATTGGCATACGTTGTATATAGCGGATCAACTGCCCTGTCTTGCCTGACAGTTTCATATCCATATCCAGCACGGAATCACCTTGAAGATCCTCAATTTTTAATCTGGATGGCAGTATATCCGTTTTCATCACCTGCCCTTTCGCCAGTTTGATGAAAAGTGAATTATCTGTAAATAATACATTGCCATACAGAGCGGAAAGGCGTGGCCATGGTTTACCATAATCGAGCGTCATTTCCTCTACATCAAAATCCACAAGAAATGTACCCTGTCCATCGGTGAACGGGAAATCGGCCGTTCGACCATGAAACAACATCTTGCCGGAAGGGACATGACCACTGATAAACGCCCGGTCCAGCCACGCCATCGTTGCCGGTCTCACCATCTCACGCGGAAAATAGAGACCCCCATGTGCTACATCCCCGTTTTTAAAATCGATTTGCATATCGACAAACGGTGAACCCCCACCGGCAGGCATAATCACCTTTGCCCGGGATAAAGTTTGAATGTGATCATTACTGGCCACCAGCCTGTCTGACACAATCTCAAGACCCTTGCCGGTAAGGCCCCAGAAGATGTCCCCCTTCAATACCTGAAACGAAAGTGGTTTAATGAACAGCTTGCCAAAATCCAGTGCACCATGGGTACTGTCCAGCTTCAGTACACCCCTGTCTCCATCTATAACCAGCTTGCCACTCAGCCCTTTGATACCCGGGAATGTTTTCCACCGATTTATACCCAGACCCGTGAGCACCGTGCTGGCAGAGAAATGATATGATCGCTTGTCATCATATTGATAAATAAACCGGGTATTTTTCAATATGCCATTGACATTCAGGTTCGCCAGTACATGCTTGACGGGCAATGAATCCGGAAGATTATTTGAAAGCAGCACACCCGTGTCCTGCAGACCAATGTAGGCAATCGACCCTTCCAGTGATGCGGGTCTGCCATGCACGGGTGGATTATATGCCAGATGTATATCAGACACCGGCCAGACTCCCCCCTTCCTGAAAAATGAAAAATCTTCTATATCCAGGCCCCACCCCTCACCCTGCCTTCTCCAGAAAATATTTGCTGCAAGGTTTTTTATTCTGCTCTGTACGGGCTCTTTCCCGGGTAGCGGGGTTTTCCAGATCATCTCTCTGGCATCCAGCTGTACCGTCATTTGTTGCATTTTTTTCAGATAACCTTGCCCCCATATCCTGACAAGAAAATTACCTTGTTTCAGTTGTACTATTGGCCTGGCCCATTCCTGCAACCACCTGGAGACATACAACTTTCCATTCAAATAAAAATTATTGACCACCTTCTGCGGTCTTAATAAATCCCCGTCCATGTCAATTACAAATGCCAATGTACTATCCGGTTTACCGGGAATAACAAAATTACCGTACACATGGTGTGTGTCCACCTCATTCTGCAAAGTCAGGTTGACCTTGTCGATATTAACTGTTTGTGTACTGTAACGATCATCGCGATAGAGAAACTGACTGTTTGTCAGTTGCAAACGATCCCTGGAAAAAAACCAGCTCACCAGGTCGGCCTGATAACCCGGACTGGCCTGATCCAGACGGAATGACTCACCATTTAATCTGTAGGCTGCCTCCCTGGTTCTGTGAACATTTAACTTAAGCCCGTTGACCTTGACGCGCCTTGCTTCCATACGGCCATGAGTCACCAGCGAAAGCAGGTCAACTGACAGCCAGACATCACTGGCCCTGATCCAGTTAATGCTTGCATCCCTTGATAAAATTCTGACATTGGATAAATGGATTTTTGGCCACAAGCCTGTCCATTCACCTTCAATTTTCCCGACTTTTACAGGACGTCCCAGTTGTGTACTGGCAATATCCTCAAAATTGGTTCGATAATCAGAAATCACCGGGATGATCATGCGTGTGAGGCTAACCAGAAAGGCAAACGAGATGACGGCAATTGCCATACCGAGCCAGCAATAATACATGGCACGTTTGAAGATGTTTTTTATTTTCATCGAACTAATGATATGCACTGTCAATCAATACCGGAACTACATCAAAACGATATCATACTGCTCAGGTGTATACAGGGATTCAACCTGGAAATTGATTGGTACATCGATAAATGTCTCCAGTTCTGCAAGGCTGGCACTCTCCTCGTCAATCAATAAATCGACTACCTCCTGTGAGGCCAGCACGAGAAGTTTCCGTGCATCATATTGGCGTGCCTCACGGGTGATTTCCCTGAATATTTCGTAGCAGACGGTTTCAGCAGACTTGATAGACCCGCGTCCACCACAGGTCGGACACTCCTGACACAGAATATGCTCGATGCTTTCCCGGGTCCGTTTACGCGTCATCTCCACCAGCCCCAGATTTGAAACCTCACTGATATGGCTCTTGGCATGATCCCTTTCAAGACATTTTTCAAGGGCCCGCAGAACCTGTCGCTTGTGTTCTTCAGTCGACATGTCGATAAAATCAATGATGATGATTCCACCCAGATTCCTCAGTCTTAGTTGTCTTGCCAATGCCTGTGCGGCCTCAAGGTTAGTCTTGAATATGGTTTCCTCCAGGTTCCTGTGTCCAACATAGGCACCCGTATTGACATCGATAGTGGTCATGGATTCTGTCTGGTCTATGACAAGGTGCCCGCCTGATTTTAACTGAACCTTGCGATCAAGCGCCTTTTGCAGTTCATCCTCAACATTATAAAGATCGAACAGCGGCCGTTCACCTGGATAATACTCGAGCCTGTCAGACAACTTCGGCACAAACTGCTGACTGAACTGATACAGCTTCTGATATGTTTCCCGGGAATCCACCCTGACCTTTTCGATGTCTTCATCGACCAGATCGCGCAGGGCTCGCACGTCCAGCGAGAGGTCTTTATAAACGACGGCCCCCGCTTCTGTCACCTTGACCTGCTCCCTGATGGAATCGGCCAGTTTACACAGGAACTGCTGGTCGGCATCCAGCGCCTGTTCTTCAATGCCTTCGGCTACCGTACGGACGATGTACCCATTACCGCCGGGTAATTCGAGATAGCCCGCGACGATGTGCTTTAGACGGTTTCTTTCACTCTCATCCTCGATTTTGGATGACACACCGATAGAGCCTTCACCTGGCATCAACACCAGATAACGCGACGGTATCGTTATATGGGTGGTCAACCTGGCACCCTTGGTACCTAACGGGTCCTTGATAACCTGCACCAGTATTTCCTGGCCATCCGAAACCAGATCAGAAATATCATTTTGCCGCCGTTCATCATTGACTTCATCATCACCCGCAAGCAGGGCATCACCGATATCGGAGGCATGCAGGAATGCGGCCCTTTCAAGCCCGATATCAATAAAGGCCGCCTGCATGCCGGGCAGAACACGGCTCACCTTGCCCTTGTATATATTGCCCACTATGCCGCGTTTCATGGCACGCTCAATATACACTTCCTGCAAGACACCATTTTCGACAAGCGCCACGCGGATTTCTCTCGGGGTTACATTGACCAGGATTTCTTCGCTCATAACTGCCAGATTTAATTGCAAGACATTGTTATTGTTAACCTTAACTGTTTCGATCCGATATTGCAGCCGAATTTTTCAGTAATAACTGCCTGTTTCAGATGCCTGTAGAAATTGGACACTGAAATCACCCTGTAATTCAGCTGTTTCGACCCGAAACCATTGGCCCTGCTAAAAACAGATCCACCCGCCCCTTTCAGCTTGTACCTTTCCCCTGCCCTTATCTATGATAGGGATGCCGGGCAATAATGCTCCAGGCGCGAAACATCTGTTCGGCAAGAATAACCCTGACCATCGGATGAGGGAGGGTTAATGGTGACAACGACCAGCGTTGCCCGGCCCGTTTGTAGCATGCATCTGACAGACCTTCCGGTCCACCAACCAGCAGGGCAACATCCTGTCCGGACTGCATCCAGTTTTCAAGCTGTCCGGCGAGTTGTTCTGTGCTCCAGGCCTTGCCACCGACATCCAGCGCAATGACCTGGCAGGATTTTGGTATGGCAGCAAGTATCCTCTCGCCTTCCTCCATCCCTATCCTGTCAATATCTGCGCCCTTGTAGCGCTTACCCGGATTGATCTCGAGCAGATTCAGGGAACACTCTTTGGGAAGTCGCGAGGCATAGTCCTTGTAAGCCTCCTCTACCCAGGCAGGCATACGGTTTCCTGCTGCAATAAGATATATGTGCATATCTGCTATTCAGTAGCGGTTTCCTGCTTGCTGACCGTCCACAGTTTCTCCAGGTTATAGAAATTGCGGATCTCGGGCAGCATGACATGCACCACGATATCACCCAGATCGACCAGTACCCACTCCCCTGCCGACTCACCTTCACTGCCGAGTGGCATAATGCCCTGTTCCTTGACCCTGACAATGACATTTTCAGCTATTGATTTGACATGCCGGTTCGAGGTTCCGCTGGCAATAATCATCAAGTCCGTAACCGGGGTCATATCCCGCACATCAAGAATACGCACATCGACCGCCTTCATATCCTCCATGGCATCTAAAACCCGTTTTTGTATTTCTTCCAGTTTCATTGTTATGTTTTACCTTGGCTGTCTGTCGAGCCCGGGTGGTCCGGACGATATAAACCGTTTTTATCAATATAATCACAAACCGGAGCAGGCAGTAAATAACGCGGTGTTTTTCCCTGCATGATTAACGCACGAATTGCAGTTGCCGAGATCGATAACTGTGTCACCGGATGGGTGTAAACCAAACCGTGCGTCTGTTCTTCCAGACCGGTGAAGTCATCCGTTTGCCGGCCGGCCAGTTCGCCTGTTTGTGGCAATATACTGCCGGGTCGCGCACAAACAATGACGTGGGCCAGCTCAAGAATCTCTTGCCAGCGATGCCAGCCAGGCAAGCCATTAAAGGCGTCCTGCCCAAGGATCAATGCAAGACTGCTCCCCGGCATCTCTTTCCTGAGTGAAATCAGGGTGTCCACCGTATACGATGGACCCGCCCTTTCTGTCTCGCGGATATCGACAGTAAACCTGTCGATATCCTGCACAGCAAGCCTCAGCATATTGAGGCGATGCACTGTTTCAGCAAGGGGTGTTTCACGATGCGGGGGTTGCCCGCCAGGTATCCAGCGAACTTCATGAAGATCCAGGTCCTGACAAACTTCCAGTGCGGGACGTAAATGGCCAAAATGAACCGGATCAAAGGTTCCGCCAAAAAGCCCTGTTACAGGACAACTTTTACTCATTCCTGCATTTATGTCCTGACGTGGCCATCACCCAGAACAATAAACTTCAGGGTAGTCAAACCCTCAAGGCCGACAGGCCCGCGGGCATGTAACTTGTCAGTACTGATGCCGATTTCTGCACCGAGCCCGTACTCAAACCCGTCAGCAAATCGTGTTGATGCATTGACCATGACAGAACTGGAATCCACTTCGCGCAGAAAACGCCTCGCCCTGGTGTAATTCTCGGTAATGATCGAATCGGTATGCCTGGAACTGTGTGCCTCGATATGGTCAATGGCCTCATCCAGCCCCTTGACCACGCGGACCGATAACACAGGCGCAAGATACTCTGTGTCCCAGTCTTCGTCCGTTGCCGGTTTTGCATCGGCAAGAATCGAACAGGTCGTTTTGCAGCCACGAAGTTCCACACCGGTTTCCGCAAACATACCACCCAGCTCAGGTAAAACCTCCCGGGCAATGCCTTCAGACACCAGCAAGGTCTCCAGTGTATTACAGGTGCCATAACGTTGTGTCTTTGAGTTGAATGTAACCTGAATAGCCTTGTCCAGATCGGCATCATCGTCTATATACACATGACATATCCCGTCGAGGTGTTTAATAACCGCGACCGTGGCCTCGTTGCTGATGCGTTCAATCAACCCCTTGCCACCCCTGGGTACAATGACATCGACGTAATCATTCATTCGAATCAGTTCACCCACCGCTGCCCGGTCTGTTGTCTCGACCACCTGCACGGCATTGGCTGGCAAGCCAGCTGCCTCCAGACCCTGCTTGATGCAATCTGCGATGGCCTTGTTTGAATGTATGGCCTCGGACCCGCCTCGCAATATGGTTGCATTGCCTGACTTCAGGCACAGCGCGGCCGCATCGGCGGTCACATTGGGCCGGGACTCATAGATAATACCGATAACACCCAGTGGCACACGCATCCGTCCGACCTGGATACCACTCGGCTGATACTGCAACGCCGACATCTCACCGACAGGGTCCGGTAACCCTGCAACCTGCCTGAGCCCTTCTGCCATCGACATGATGCGTTCTGTGGTCAGCTCCAGACGATCCAGCATGGCATCACTCAGACCACTATCCTTGCCGGCCACCAGATCCTTGCGGTTTTCTGCCTGCAATTGCCCGACCGATGACTCCAGCTTGTCGGCAATGGCCGTAAGCGCGGCATTCTTGGCCCCCGTTTCTGCGGCCGCTACCAAACGACCGGCCTCCCGCGCCTGCTTGCCAACGGTTTGCATGTATTCCTTAAGCCTGTCTATTGATTGGAGATTTGCACTCATAACACCTTCTTTCCTGCCATTGCCAAACCCAATTGTAACAGCTCGTCCCAGGGCTTTCCTGGTTCCAGCCCCTTGATTATACGATCTATCCTGGCATTTTGCTGCAAAAACCCGTACCAGCGGCCCAGCCCATGCCTTTTCAGTGCCTCACGCACCAATGGCTTGCGGCGTTCCCACACACGCTGTCGGGTAAGAACCGACTCTATCCGGGCACCCTTGCGGACCTCTGCCGCCATCGCCGAGAGGCCCCTGATTTCACGGCTCAATGCCCACAGGACAAGGATCGGATCAACGCCCTCATCACGCAAGCCATTGAGTATCATGACTGTTTTATCTGCATGTCCAGTCAGCACCGTGTCCACAAGACCGTAAATACTGTACCGTGCACAGTCGGAAACGGCATCGGCTACGGCATCGGCATCGATACGTCCGGGCCCATGAAGCATCAGCAGTTTATCTATCTCCTGCCGGGCAGCCAGCAGATTTCCTTCAACCTTGTCCGCCAAAAGGCTGATTGCATCCCGTGATGCCTGCAGGCCTTGCCGCCTCATTCGTTCCTGTATCCACCCATGCAATCGCGATGAATCAACCGGCCAGACCTGTATAAACACCCCGGCCTTTTCAAGTGACTGCGCCCATTTGGTGCGCACGCTCGAGCCGTCCAGTTTTCCGCAAATCACCAGCAACAATGTATCTTCGGGCGGGTTCTGTGCATATTCACGCAAGACCTTGCCACCCTGGTCACCCGGTTTTCCATTCGGGATATTCACTTCAATTATTTTTTTGTCCCCGAACAGGGACAGACTGGCGCCCGATTGCAGAATTTCATCCCAACTGAATCCGCGCTCGGCATTCATCACTTCCCGTTCAGTAAAGCCTTGCTGACGGGCTGCATGGCGGATGGCATCACAGGATTCCTGCACCTGCAGAGGCTCATCACCGCCCACCAGGTAGACCGGTGCGAGGTTTTGCTGGAGGTGATTGTGGAGTTGATCCGGCCTTGATTTCATCCGATGTCACTGACGCCTGCCATAGGCAAGTCTGCGTAAAATAATCCGGGCGGCCTCGTGCTGCATGTCACGAGTCAGGTTATTTTCTTCCCTTTCCTTTCCAAGAATATCATTTTCGTTGAAACTGAAATCACGACTCAATTCAAGACCATCCATCGACATGATAATTCCACCGTCAGGCCTCCTGACTGACACCTTTAATGAGTAATGAATTTCATATTCCCTGGCTCGCGCGGTACCACCGACCGATAATACACGCTTGTCCAGCGTTTCTTTCTGTATAAACACAATTGCGCTCGCCCGGGTAATGTCCTCAACAACAACACCACCCGACCGGCTGATGGCCTGTCTGAGATTGCGCGCCAGAATGCTGGATACATTACCCTGTATATAAACCCTTTTAAACTCTGCCGCCAACTCCTGCTGACCACGCAAATGAAACCCGCATGCAGCCAGCCCGGTCATCAATACAGACAACAGCATTAACCTGGCAATTATTAGCAAGTGTACCTTCATTTCACCACGATACTGACCAGTTTTCCGGGAATAATAATAATTTTCTTAACTTCCTTGCTATCTATATTACGTTGCACATTAGGCTCGGCCAGCGCAGCGGCTTCTATCGTTGACTGATCACTGTTTGTAGCGACCGTGATCGTAGCCCGCACCTTGCCGTTCACCTGAACAACCAGATCAATTGAATTGCGAACCAGTGCAGCTTCGTCAACCCTGGGCCAGGTGGCTTGCAGAATATCATCACCGTACCTGAGGTCACGCCAGAGTGAAAGGGTGATATGCGGGGCTATGGGTGACAACAGACGAAGCAGAATACCCAGTGCCTCGTGATGGATACGGCTATCGGCCGTTGTACTGACACCGGCAGGTCGTTTGCCAAGGATATTCAGTATTTTCATGCAGGCCGATACAACGGTATTGAACTGGTAACGGTCAAAATCATGCAGGGCTTGCCTTAACAGCTCATGCACATCCCGGCGTATAACCTTGTGTTCATCCTCCAGTGTTTCCAGCGCTATATCGCAACCCTCATGGTTGCACTCGATAATACCCTCGCGATGTTGCCAGGCAAATGCCCACAAACGTTTCAGAAAACGGCCGGCACCTTCCACGCCACTGTCTGACCACTCCAGTGATTGCTCGGGCGGGGCGGCAAACATAATGAACAGACGCACGGTATCGGCCCCGAATTTTTCAATCAACTCCTGCGGGTCTACGGTATTACCCCGTGACTTTGACATCTTGCTGCCGTCTTTCAGTACCATCCCCTGGGTCAGAAGATTACTAAAAGGTTCATCTGCCTCAAGCAGGCCTTCGTCCCGTAATAGCTTGTTATAAAAACGCGCATATAACAGGTGCAGAATCGCATGCTCGATGCCACCGACATACTGGTCAACGGGCAACCAGTAGTTTGCCCGCTCATCCAGCATCGCGTCGGTGTTGTCACGACAGGCAAACCGCGCAAAATACCAGGATGACTCCATAAAGGTGTCAAAGGTATCCGTTTCCCGTTCCGCCCCGGCCCCGCATTCAGGACAGGCCGTCTGATAAAATTCCGGCATGCGTTTGATCGGTGAACCGATCTCTTCAAATGAAACATCCTCCGGTAACCTGACGGGCAGGTCGTTATCCGGCACGGGTACTGCGCCACAGGAGGGGCAATTAATGATCGGGATAGGCGAGCCCCAGTAACGTTGTCTTGAAACACCCCAGTCACGAAGACGGTAGTTTACCTGCACCTGTCCCTTGCCCTGCCTGCCCAGGTAGCCGGCAATGGCATCAAACGAATCCTTGAAATCGAGCCCGGTAAAATCACCTGAATTGATTAACAGGCCTTTGTCGGTACAGGCCCCCTTGTCAAGATCGACCTCACTGCCGTCTGCGGGTGAAATAACCTGCTTTACAGGCAAGCTGTATTTATTCGCAAACTCCCAGTCGCGCTGGTCATGCGCCGGTACGGCCATGACGGCCCCCTCACCATAACCCATCAGGACAAAATTGGCAGCGAACACCGGCACCTTGTCGCCACTGACAGGATGGATGGCGAACAAACCGGTATTAACGCCCTTCTTCTCCATGGTTTCCATCGCCGCCTCGGATGTCTCCATGTGCCGGCATTCCTCAATGAATGCTTGCAGTTCTTCCGAACCCCTGGATGCCTGCACGGCCAGCGGGTGTTCGGGTGCGACGGCAACATAGCTCACGCCCATCAGTGTATCCGGCCGGGTGGTGAAAACCTTCAGTGGCAGGTCTTGCCCCTCAATGGCAAAATGAATTTCCAGCCCGCGTGATTTACCGATCCAGTTTTTCTGCATGGTACGGACCTGTTCCGGCCAGCCCGGCAGCTTCTCCATGTCCTGAAGCAACTCATCTGCATAATCGGTGATTTTCATAAACCACTGAGGGATTTCCTTACGCTCAACAGCAGTATCACAGCGCCAGCACTTGCCATCAATGACCTGCTCATTCGCCAGAACCGTCAGGTCATTCGGGCACCAGTTGACCGGGGATGTCTTTTTATAGACCAGTCCTTTCCTGAACAGGCGTGTGAAAAACCATTGTTCCCAACGATAATATTCAGGGTGACAGGTGGCGATCTCTCTGTCCCAGTCATAACCGAAACCCAGGCGCTGCAACCCCCCCCGCATATAATCGATATTTTCATAGGTCCATTTTGCCGGTGGGACATTATTTTTCATGGCGGCATTTTCAGCCGGCAGACCAAAGGCATCCCAGCCCATTGGCTGTAATACATTTTTACCGAGCATACGCTGGTAACGTGCGATAACATCTCCCAGCGTATAGTTGCGTACATGCCCCATGTGCAGGCGGCCACTCGGGTACGGAAACATGGCCAGGCAATAATATTTCTGCTTGTCCGAGTCTTCTGTTGTCTTAAACGTCTGATTTTCAAGCCAGTATTGCTGGGCCTGCGCCTCGATCGTGTTATGTTCGTAGGTCTCTTGCATGGTTTTACAGGGTTGTTGCCATTAAAGCTCAAAGGATACATTAAATGCAGGTAAAAGAGAAAAACCGGAAAG
>DRJK01000092.1 GCA_011052215.1 Gammaproteobacteria bacterium | reverse complement strand
CTGCCCGGCCAGAGACGAATGATGTTGCATCACTTAGTCTGGCTATCAAGGAAACCCTGGATACCTGGAACCGGGGTGCCGGGGTTGGGTTATAATCAATAAAAAAGAGTGTGACCATAAAAAATGATAAGGCATACCACCTTCATAACATTCCTTGTTATGCTTTTTACTACTCTGGCAGTACTCGGACAACAGAATGAAGTCACGAATATAGCTGTTGACAATATAACCACCGTAGTCGATACAAAAATCGGGGCTGTTGAAGCCCCACTTCCTTCAATACGGATACTCATTACGCCAAGGATTGAAACGGTACTATCCAGTCAGATTGCAGGCAGAATTATAAAGATTAACGTCGATCTGGGATCATCTTTTCGTAAAGGACAGATTCTGCTCGAATTTGATTGCAAGGTACGGGCAGCCCTGTTCAGCAAGGCCAAAGCCGAACTTAAATCTGAAAACAGCAAGCACAAGGCTAATCTCCGTTTGAATGAGTTGCAATCCATCAGTAATCTGGATCTGGCAGTCTCGGAAGCTAACCAGGATAGAGCCAAAGCCTTACTCGCTGTAGAATGGGCAAGACTAAAGATGTGTAAGATTATCGCACCGTTTAATGGACGTTTGATTAAAAGAAAAGTGCAACCCTATGAAAGTGTTTCTCAGGGTCAACCATTACTGGAAATTCTGGATGACAGTTTGCTTGAGCTTGAAATGTATGTTCCTTCCAGTTGGCTGAACCGGATCAGAAAAGGAATTGAATTTAGTATCAAGATTGATGAAACAGGAAAGGAATATTCTGCCAGGATTACATCATTGGGAGCAAGTGTTGACCCGGTCAGTCATACCATTGGAGCGAAGGCTGTGATAATAGGCAAACATAATGATTTGCTGTCTGGCATGAGTGGTGAGGCCAGTTTCAAAATAGAATGACTGAAGAAGCAACGCAAAAACAGCTGCGAGGCTTGAGTGCCTTGCTACAAATAGAAAAAGAAACCAGACACGCTGGGAACCTTCAGGATCTGGCATTTCTTATCGTGAATGATACCCGTCGCCTGGTGGAATACGATCAGGCCATATTGTTCCAGCACAAGGGCAATAATATCTGCAAACTCCATTCAGTCTCTGGTGTTGCTCAAATAGAAAAAAATGCCCCGTTTGTTGATTGGACTACCAAGGTTGTCAATTTCAGACTGAAAAAAAACAATTCAAGTGAAGTCAGTATTATCAATCCGGATGAATTACCTGGCAGTTATAAAGACAACTGGTCAGAGTGGGTAACAGGAAATGCACTGTGGTGTCCTGTAAAGAGCATGAATGGCGAATTATTGGGGGTATTGTGGTTATCCAAAAACGGGGCCTGGCATGAGAATGAAATTGCAATAATAGAAAGGGTGTCAGATGCCTACGCACATGCATGGGCGGCAATAATTAATGCCAGACCACGTAAAATAAAATTACGGGAATGGGCAACGAATAAAAAAAGCAGGCTGGGAGTCATATTATTTGTTATCGTAATAATGTTCTTGCCTGTCAGGCAAACAGTATTAGCTCCGGCAGAAATTGTACCCTATAATCCGTATATCCTCACTTCACCATTAGATGGTGTAATTAAAAAGATCTATATAGACCCCAGCCAGGCAGTAAAACATGGAGATCATTTACTTTCATTTGACGATACAACAATAAGAAATCAGTATGAAATCACGTTAAAATCACTGGATGTATCACGTGCCAAGTTACTACAGGCAACACAAAAATCATTCAGGGATGAAAGAAGCAAGGAAGAAGTCAGCTTGCTGAAGGCAGAAGTGGATCAAAAGTCCGCAGAAGTGAGCTATTCAAATGAATTGCTTAAACGTACCCGTGTCTACGCGGCAAGGGGAGGGGTGGCTATTTTTACAGGTCGTGATGACTGGGAGGGAAAGCCGGTTGTAGTTGGTGAAAAAATTATGGTTATCGCAAAACCGGGCAAATCCGACCTTAAAATCTGGTTGCCCGTCGATGACGCTATTCAGCTGGATTCAGAACAGGAGGTTCATTTTTTCCTGAACATAGACCCCACAAGAACCATAAAAGCAAAAATCAGTCAGACCAGTTATGAAGCACAACCATCACTGGATGGTAAACTATCTTTTGTACTTAGGGCGAAATGGAGTAATGATGCCGGACCAAGTCATCGAATAGGGCTCAAGGGAACGGCCAAAATTTATGGTAAAACAGTCAGCCTGTTTTATTATTTATTCAGAAAACCTATTAGTGCCTTGCGACAAAGGCTGGGTTTCTAGTGCCCTGTTCATATGATCGTTATGGATTCAGCGTCCCTGTAGTGTTTCGCAACAAGGCGCAGCACGAAGGTGATGGCCATTCCCTTGTCGAGCGCTAGTATGACAGAAACCGTTGTTGGTACGGGCATAAGGATTTCCGGAGCTGACAAGGAAAAATTTCAAGTCACACCCCTGCGTGAAGATCTAAATCTTTTCCAGGGGCCAACAAGCAGGGATGGATCACCTTCATGGACCCTGCATGATCCTGTTCGGAACCAGTTTTTCAGAATAGGATGGGTGGAATTCGAAATGCTTGCAAGGTGGCCTCTGGCTGATGCCGAAAAAATAGTTGATTCTGTTAACAATGAAACTACCTTGATGATCAATAACGAAAATCTGGAAGAATTTACGATATTTCTGATCAAGAATCAGCTGGTATCGGTTAGCGGCCCTAAAGCACGTGAAAGACTGATCGCTATAAAAAAAACCGGGGAAAAGAATTTATTTACCTGGTTACTGCATAATTATCTTTTCTTTCGTATACCTCTGGTGAAGCCGGAAAAATTTCTGAATGCTGTTTATCCCTATATCAGGTTTATATATTCAAAAGAATTCTTTTTTACCCTGTTTATAATTGGCATCGCAGGAATCTATCTTGTTTCCAGGCAACTGGATCAGTTTACCAGCTCATTCGATTATCTGTTTAACTGGCAAGGTGTCATTCTGTTCGGTTTAGCACTTTTTTTAGCAAAGTGTTTTCATGAATTTGGCCATGCGTTAACAGCAATACGATATGGTGTGCGCGTTCCAACCATGGGCGTTGCCTTTCTTGTGCTCTGGCCCGTTTTATACACTGATACATCAGAAGCCTGGAAACTTCCAGAACGTAATAAACGATTACATATTGTAGCTTCAGGAATGATGGCTGAGCTAACACTCGCAATTCTTGCAACATTTTTATGGAACTTTCTACCGGATGGCTCGTTTCGACATTCTGTTTTATTGCTGGCATCCAGTACATGGATATTAACATTGATCCTTAACCTGAATCCTTTTATGCGTTTTGACGGTTATTATTTGCTATCCGACTATCTGGAAGTACAGAATCTGCAAGACAGGTCATTCTTTGCCGCTAAAAACAGATTACGCAATATTCTTTTTGGTTTTAAAAATAGTTGTGCAGTAACCGGCTCCCCGGGAGTTGATCGCTTTCTTGTTTATTATGCCTACTCAACCTGGATATACCGCTTTTTTCTTTTTCTGGGTATTGCATTACTGGTATATTATTTCTTTTTTAAACTTCTGGGGCTATTTTTGATGATGACTGAAATCGTTTGGTTTATTGGAAAACCTATCTATAATGAGATTAAAATATGGTATGAGCTAAGAAAAAAAATGACACTGAATAAAAACAGTATCACGGGTATAACAGGACTGCTGATTTCCATATTTGTGCTTGTTATTCCATGGAATACCCATATGAACCTTCCTGCAGTACTGGTATCAGAATCTGAATCAACTGTTTACCCACCTGGAAAAGCACAAATTGGCAAGATAGAGGTAAAAAATAATGATCTGGTTAAGAAGGGTCAGGTGTTATTTACTCTTGAATCATCGGATCTTGAATATAAATTATCGATGACCCGTCATCAGATTCAATCACTCAGGCATCAACTTAATGTTTTGCTCGTGAGTGAAGCCTCAAGAGAATACTTTGGAGTCATCGAGGAGAGACTTTCAGCCGCCATGACTGAATATAAGGGTATCAAGAATCAACTCCGAAATATGATAATTGTATCGCCTTTAGATGGAATGGCACAGGACATATTGAATGGTATCAGAACAGGGATGTGGATAAATAAAAGAACCCGTTTAGCGACAATTGTGGATAAAACACGATACCAGGTTGAGGCATTTATCCCTGAGTATAACCTAATGAGGATTAGCACAAAGAGCAGTGCCAGTTTTATTGCTGCGGTCAATCAGGATCATCGTTATGACCTGACGGTAAAAAATATTGATGAAACCAGTATTAATAACCTTAAGCATAAATCGCTTGCATCAAATTATGGTGGTGAAATTCTGGTAGAAAAAGATCAGAAGGGAAGATTGGTTCCTAAAGAGAGCTACTACCGTATCATTTTAACAATGAAAGGGTCTGATATTAATTATACACAGGAAAGAGTAGGTGTTGTCCGAATCGAAGGCAAATCAGAAAGCCTGATTACACGTTTCTGGCGCGTTATCAGTTCTGTTTTTATCAGAGAGAGCAGCTTTTAAAAAAAAGGTGGATACTCTGATCCACCAAAACAGGAGGAACTTAAAAAAAATTATTTAACCTCTTTACCGCTGATCTTGCTAAATTTATCTATAGCGTTTGTTTGCAGGTGAGCTTTACTCAGCGCAGCCTTTTCTATTGTTACCCCTGTACCTTCCATAACAATACAGTCTGATAACTTATCAAAAGGAAGTTTAATTACACATTCCGAAAATGATTCATAACTGAATGTGTTTGCAAGAATAAATAACAAAACCTGAATTATTTTCTTCATGTCGACTTCCCAATCGTTGTTTGCTTTCCATGGTCAGTACCTTACTGCAGGGGTGGCAGGATAGATGTGAGTTAATGGCGAAAATTTTGTGATTTATTAACAATTGATCTGGATCAATAAGTAATTCATAAAAAAACAATATAAATAACCTTAGTAATAACAACAGGATGGAATATAAATGTATAATAAATATACAATAAATCGCTATATACCATGGTATTAGTATCTTTATTGTTAAGTGGTTTTTTGCAATGCTGGAACTATTCTAAGAAGAGGTGATATATGTCCTGTAAACGCTGCCATATTAAAAGGGCCTGCAAACATCTGGGTGGTTGGTGTCCTTGGGTTTTTTATGCATTTCTACTCACAATGGTTTCTATTCCGGCGTTTCTTATACTTCAGGGTTAGTCACTGAAACTGATTTGACTGCAACCAAAGTAATTATTTGTCATGGTGTGACACATGTACTATTGTATTCCTGAAATATTGCATGCATGTGTAAAATTTATTAAATTCACCCTGGCAAGCAAGTGAAATTCAGTGATAAGTAAGATGGCTATCAAGAGCGATGTAAAATTCACCTCTATTGTTACATTTGCAGAATTGGCCTCCCGGCATACTCTACGGAAAAACCTGTCCAGGAAAATATATTCCAGATACTGATGATAAAAATATCATTCTCGAAAATATCATATGAATTCCGGGTTGTTGTTGTAAACTTGAAGTCCGTTGTCAATACTATCTAAAACAAGTAAAGCGTCATAAGGTATAGATTTGTGAGTAAAATATCAGTCCTGTTCGTTTGCATGGGCAATATCTGTCGATCTCCAACTGCTCACGGGGTTTTTCTTGATCTGGTTGAGAAAGAAGGATTGTCTGAAAAAATAGAGGTTGAATCTGCCGGAACCCATGCCTATCATATTTCAGAACCACCAGATCCCAGGGCACAGGAGGCTGCACTTAAAAGAGACATAGATTTAAGTTCTTTACGTGCACGCAAGGCCACTAGCGAAGATTTTTTTAAATTTGATTACATATTTGCGATGGATAAACGAAATTATCACCATTTACTGGGTATGGCACCTGATGAGCACGAAGAAAAACTGAAGCTCTTTCTTGATTGTGCGCCCCAACTGAATATCTCAGAGGTTCCTGACCCTTATTATGGTGGCAGAAATGGTTTTGAAGTTGTACTGGATATGATTGTGGATGCCTCGCGGGGTTTACTTGCCGACCTTAAAAACAAGCACGATTTATAGCTGAAACGACAGTTATCAATAAAAGGCATCAGCATTAATGACGCCTTTTTAATTAATCGGAAGTCATTTCCTTTTTCTCCGGTAGTTCAGTTTTTGGCCTATCCTGATTGCCCTGATTGCCCTGATTGCCCTGGTTACTCTGGTTTTTGCCGGGCGTTACACTT
Source organism: Gammaproteobacteria bacterium (assembly GCA_011052215.1). GTDB lineage: Bacteria > Pseudomonadota > Gammaproteobacteria > JAADHQ01 > JAADHQ01 > JAADHQ01. The sequence goes on along the minus strand of DRJK01000092.1, from coordinate 10,363 downwards.
TCTGTTATCTGTTTTACCTGCTCCTGTTTTTGCTCCACAGGTTTGGTAGCGGTGGCAGGCTCAGGACGGCTGCTTTCCGCCGGTTTTGCAGGGTTGTCTGATGCAGGCTGGTTTGTTGCAGCTTGTGGTTTTTTCTGCTCAGTAACGGGTGGTTGCACAGGTGGTGAAGTTACTTTTTCCGGAGCTGCCACAGGGTTCATATCCCGCTTAGATTCCATCGTTGCCTGCTTTGTTTGAGGTTGGTTTTCTTGTGGTATCGTGCTGCTGCCAGTAATTTGTTGTGGTGAGGTTACAGGCGTTTTGTCTGCCGTATTTGTTGATTTATTTTCTGTGTTTACGGATACGTTGTCACCGTTACGAGCCTGCTCGGTTTTTCTTCCACCGCGATTACGTCCGCCACGTCTACCACGCCGGTTTCCTTTGTTTCCTTCCTGGCGGTTCTGGGTTTTTTCACCCTGTTCGCGCTGGACCTGTTTCTGCTGCTGGTTTTCTTCTGCTTTTTTCGTGGCTTCCTGGGCAGGCTGTTGTTGCCCCTGTTTGTTTCCACCTTGATTTCTTCGGGCATTATTCTGACCCTGACCCTGACCCTGATGCTGTCTCTGTCCCTGGCTTTTCTTTCCTCGAGATTGCTGGTTTCTACCCTGATCCTGTGGTCGTTTCCTGTTTTGCTGCTGGCGACGTGGTTGTCGTTGCTGTTGTTTTGGCACTTCTTTCTTCTCTTCCTTTTTTGTGCCAAAGATGTTGCCCCAAAGACTCTTTATAAAACCGGGCTCTGATGATTCGGCTGCTCGTGAAGACACCGGAACGGGAGCAGATGGTGTCAATGCTTTTACGGCAGGTTCTTCAGTTACCTGTTGCTGTGCGGCCTGTTGTTTTTCCGGTTCATCTACTTGTCTGTGCTCGACCATTTCATGGCTGCTGTCATCTGAAATTTCATCGTCTTTTCGCAAACGTTTTATTTCATAATGAGGTGTTTCCATGCTGACATTGGGTATAAGGATCAGTTCAACATTATTTCGTTGTTCTATCCCGGACACTACTTTACGTTTCTCGTTAAGTAAAAATGTAGCGACACTGACAGGGAGTTGCGCGACTACTCGTGAGGTATTTTCCTTGATCGATTCTTCTTCAAGAATACGAAGAATGGACAGGGCCAATGACTCTATGCCACGAATGGTTCCATGTCCAAGACATCGGGGACAGACTATCTGGCTGGCTTCACCCAGGGACGCGCTGAGTCTCTGTCGTGACATCTCCAGCAGGCCAAATCTTGAAATACGGCCCACCTGGACACGTGCGCGATCCACTTTCAGTGAATCGCGCAGTCGATTTTCGACTTCGCGTTGATTGCGTGACTGGTACATATCAATAAAATCAATAACAATCAGACCACCAAGGTCTCTTAATCGTAACTGACACGCAATTTCTTCTGCCGCCTCACGATTGGTATTGAGTGCCGTTTCTTCAATATCACTGCCCTTGGTTGCCTTGGCTGAGTTGATATCAATCGAAACCATTGCCTCTGTGTGGTCGATAACGATAGATCCACCGGATGGTAGTCGTACTTCACGACTGAACGCTGTTTCAATCTGGCTTTCAATCTGGTATCGGGTAAACAGGGGCACACTGTCCTGGTAATGCTTCACCTTATTCAGGTTATGCGGCATGACCTGTTTTACAAAGTCGATGGCATTTTTGTAAACCTTTTCATTATCGATCAGAATTTCGCCAATATCTCCACGGAGATAATCACGCAGGGCACGAATGATGACGTTACTTTCCTGGTAAATCAGGAAGGGTGCTGCACGTTCACTGGATGCCTTGTTGATCGCATCCCAGAGCTGGATCAGGTAGTCGAGGTCCCATTGCAGTTCTTCGTGATTACGGCCAACTCCGGCAGTCCTGACGATCAGTCCCATGCCTTCCTTGATGTTTAACGTGGCCATGGCCTCACGTATAAGGTTTCGGTCTTCACCCTCTATGCGACGGGAAACACCACCGGCACGCGGATTGTTTGGCATCAGAACCAGATAGCGACCGGCCAGGCTGATAAAGGTTGTTAGTGCGGCACCCTTGTTGCCCCGTTCTTCCTTTTCGACCTGAATGACAACTTCCTGTCCATCATGAAGTGCATCCTTGATGTTAACGCGACCACCACCGGAAGTAGCACCTTCCTTGAAGTAGCTGCGGGATATTTCTTTCAGGGGAAGGAAGCCGTGACGTGTGGATCCATAGTCGACAAAACATGCCTCCAGACTGGGTTCTATACGGGTAATTTTGCCCTTATAGATGTTGGATTTTTTCTGTTCCCTGGCGGATGTTTCCAGGTCGAGGTCATACAATCTCTGGCCATCTACCATGGCGACGCGCAACTCCTCTTGCTGAGTTGCGTTAACAAGCATTCTCTTCATTTTATAATCTCTCGGATACTTCGATATCAACTGCAAATTGATTCAATTTGCAGGATAAGCAAGGCATCGTAAATTCTATTCCCTGGTCAGCAGTAATGTACTTTTCCATGACCAGGTATGTAAATTGGTTTAATCCGGGTTGCCGCATTTACAGTACAATATTTGCGGTTTTAAAGAACCCTCGATTTTCTTTTTGTGGCTATCCCATTTATGCAAGGATATGAATAACCAAAATCGTCTTGGATATATAACTGAGTCTGCATAGTCACAAAAGGGGTGGCCCTAATGCCTTGTACGAAAACGATTTTCTTACATATCAATATAACAGTGTTTGTCTCAAGCTTCAATTCCCATAGGAGTTATGGTTCACAGGTGTTATTATTTCATCATGGAAGATAGTCGTGAAGGGGCCAGAAAAGGCGTTCAACTTATTGATATTAAAGAAGATCAAGTTGGTCAGCGACTGGATAATTTTCTCCAGCGCGTGTTAAATGGCGCCCCCAGGTCATTAATATACCGTTTAATCCGAAAGGGACAGATCAGGGTTAATAAGGGTCGCATCAAACCCGGCCACAAACTCAAGGCCGGTGACCTGGTCAGGATTCCGCCGCTCAGACTGGAAGTGGATGATGGACCAAAGGTTCTGCCACGGGGCTTACTTGAGGAAATCAGGCAGAGCATTCTGTTTGAGAATGATCATTGCGTGGTCGTTGACAAGCCATCTGGTCTTGCTGTGCATGGGGGCAGTGGCCTGCGTTTTGGCCTCCTGGATATTGTCCGCGCTATCCGACCGGAGCAGGATTATCTGGAACTGGTCCACCGCCTCGACCGCGAAACCAGTGGGTGCCTGTTATTGGCAAAAAATCGCCAGACACTGACCTTTCTGCATAAGCAGTTGAAGGCCGGCCAGGTGACCAAGAAATATCTGGCCGGGTTAGCAGGTGTCTGGAAGGCTGGAAAAAAGACCGTGTCGCTCCGGTTAAAAAAGAATGTAATACAGGGCGGTGAACGCATGGTAGAGGTACACCCTGAGGGTAAAATGGCCGTCACACATTTTAACCCGGTACAGAAGTTTGACGATTTAAGCCTGATGGAGGTGGTTCTGGAGACAGGCAGGACACATCAGATCAGGGTACATGCCTTGTCAGAAGGGTATCCCGTTGCCGGTGACAGGAAATACGGGAACCCTGCATACAACCAGTGGATCAAGTCATTCGGGCTGAACCGTCTGTTTCTGCATGCACACTGGCTCGAATTTCAGTTGCCCGACGTTTCTGAAAGAATACAGATTAACTCACCACTCCCGTCCGGGTTAAAAACGGTACTGAATAACCTGGAAAGCGAATGAAACACGTTCGATTATTAATTTTCGACTGGGATGGCACCCTGATGGATTCAGCAAACCACATTGTATCCAGCATACACAGTGCCAGTCTGGACATGGGGCTGGTACCCAGGGAAGACCACGAAATGCGAAATATCATCGGCCTGGGGATGAAGGAATCGGTCTACGCACTGTACCCTGATGAATACACTGATGAATTCGTATTAAAGTTTGCATCACTTTACAGGGGATATTTTTTTGCTAAAGATGCCAGTCAGGATCTGTTTCCCGGTGCCATTGACACGCTTGAGGAGTTGATAGACATGGGTTATATGCTGGCCGTGGCGACCGGTAAAAGCCGGAACGGATTAAATATTGCCCTGAAAGAAACAGGGATGAAAAGGTTATTTACAGAGAGCCGTTGTGCAGATGAAACCCGCTCAAAGCCACATCCACAGATGATTCGGGAAATACTGGTATCCCTTGACGTGAACCCGAAACAGGCCATTATGATCGGTGACACCGAGTATGACCTGGAAATGGCCCGAAATGCCGGGGTGCATCCTGTGGGAGTAAGTTACGGGGTACATGAAATTTCCCGGCTGCAGAAATATAATCCGATGCATATACTGGGTGCCATTGTTGAATTACCAAACTGGTTAAAGGAAGCTGGATAAACATGTTTTCAAGGAAAAATAAAATGAATGAAGAAAAAAATGAAGGCTGGGAAAGGGATCTGGTCAATAAACTGGCGTTCTCGGCGATCAGTGAACAGAGAAAGGCACGTCGCTGGGGAATCTTTTTCAAGATTGCTTTTCTGCTTTATCTGATCACTTTACCGATTATATTCATTTCCGGTGAAGGTGTGTCATCTTCATTACCGGTTGGTGAACATACGGCATTGGTTAACTTATCCGGAATAATCACGTCAGACAGTGATGCCAGTGCAGATGTAGTGGTAGCGGGGTTACGTGATGCACTGGAAAATAAAAATAGTAAAGCGCTCATTATTCGCGCCAACAGTCCTGGAGGAAGTCCGGTACAGGCTGATTACATGTATAACGAAATTCTGCGTTTGCGTAAAAAATATCCGAATAAACCTGTTTATGCCGTTGTCACCGATGTGTGCGCATCGGCCTGCTACTATATTATTTCTGCAACAGAAAAAATTTACGCCAACAAGGCCAGTATTGTAGGGTCAATTGGCGTGCTGTCCAATGGCTTTGGTTTTGTCGGGAGTATGAAAAAACTCGGTATAGAAAGAAGGCTATACACTGCAGGGAAAAATAAGGGAGCACTGGATCCGTTTTCACCGGAAAAACCCGAAGACGTTGCACACATGAAAGACCTTATGAGCGATGTACATCAGATCTTTATCGACTCGGTCAAGAAAGGCAGGGGTGATCGGCTGAAGGAAACGCCGGATATGTTTAGCGGTTTGTTCTGGTCTGGTAGCAAGGCAAAGGAGATGGGGTTGATCGATGATTTTGCCAGTTCCGGCAAGGTAGCAAGAGATATAGTTGGAAAGAAAGAGATTGTAGATTACACACCCCGTAAGAATTTGCTGGATAAACTGGTTGACCGTCTGGGTGCGTCGATTGCGACAAATATATTACCGAGTAATAAGCTGATAATCCGTTAGAATAAATTACTTGCCAGGGAATCGAACCTGCAAAGATTAAAAGCTAGGGGTAGCCCGTTTTCTTTTTTTGGTCTGTCTTTTTGTCATTTTTCCGATGCCTGATTTTGCCTGTTTTTCGTTTTTTATCTTTTTTGATATCACGATTGTCAGGGCTCCCTGGCCTTTTCTCTTTTGTCATACGGGAAATTCGCAATTGCTGACCAGCTACCCTGACTTTTTTCAAGTCATTAAAAATATCCCTGGGCATGCCTTCGGGCAAATCAATCAGGCTATAGTCATCGTGGATATTGATGCGTCCAATGTACTGGCTATCGAGACCTGCTTCATTTGCGATGGCACCGACAATATTGCCAGGTTTGACATCATGTTTGTTGCCTACTTCAATCCGGAAGCGCTGCATGCCTGCTTCTGGCGGTTTTTCTCTTCTTGACGTGTGATTATGTTCCTGGCGTGACGGCTTGTTGCGCGGCGATTCCTCGACTTTTTTCCAGTTTTCCTTTTTTTTATGTCCAGGTTTATATTGCAGTAAAAAGGGGGTGTCACCTTGTAACAGTTGAGCAAGTGCAGCAGCAACTTCCAGTGCGGGCACATTATGTTCCTGTTGATATTGTTCCACCATTTGATAAAACAGACCTGTTTGTTCGGTGGCAAGGGTATCGGTGATGCGTTGTTTGAATTTTACGATGCGTTGGTCGTTGATCAGCTCGGTAGAAGGCAGCTCCATAATATCGATTTTTTTTCTGGTCGCTTTTTCAATTGCGTTCAGTAAGCGTTTTTCGCGTGGGGCTACGAACAAAATGGCATCACCTTGCCGGCCGGCACGACCCGTGCGACCTATACGATGCACATAGGACTCTGTATCGTGCGGGATATCGTAATTTATGACATGACTGATGCGCTGTACATCAAGCCCTCGAGCGGCAACATCTGTGGCGACAATAATATCCAGCTTACCTTTTTTTAAATTATCAATGGTGCGTTCGCGCTGGTTTTGTGCAATATCGCCGTTGAGCGGAGCGCAGGCATAACCTCGGGCCGCCAGTTTTTCAGATAACTCGGCTGTGGAGGTTTTGGTACGCACAAAAACAAGCATTGCATCAAAAGACTCGGCTTCAAGGATGCGGGTTAAGGCATCGAGTTTATGCATGCCACTGACCGGCCAGAAACGCTGGCGAATGGTTTCAACCGTGGCGGTTTTACTCTTGATGATAATTTGCTCGGGATTGTTTAAATATTTTGACGCAATTCGACGAATCTGCTGTGGCATGGTAGCCGAGAAAAGGGCGATTTGTCTGTCTTTTGGCGATTGTTCAAGTATCCATTCCACATCATCGATAAAACCCATACGCAGCATTTCATCGGCTTCATCCAGTACCAGTGTGCCAAGTTTATCCAGTTTCAAGGTACCACGCCGCATATGATCCATCACCCGACCGGGTGTGCCTACGACCACATGTACACCGCGCTGCAAGGCACGGATTTGGCCACGGTAATCCTGACCACCATAAATGGGTATCACATGAAACCCTTTCATGTATTTGGCATATTTTTGAAAGGCCTCTGCTACCTGAATGGCCAGCTCACGTGTCGGTGCCAGCACCAGGACTTGTGGGTCTTTTTGTCCTGAATCGAGGTTAGAGATGAGTGGCAGGGCAAAGGCCGCAGTTTTACCGGTGCCGGTTTGTGCCTGCCCAAGTACATCCTTTCCTTCCAGTAACAGCGGGATCGTTTGTGCCTGGATGGGGGAGGGGGTTTCATAACCGACTTCGTCCAGTGCTTTCAGTAGAGATTGTTTCAATGCCAATTGATTGAAGGCGGTTACCGAATGGGTTGTCATGTGAAGTACCTGAAAAGTGACGGAATGCCAATGGCCTGAAGCCAGTCAGACCCGGGTCGGGCCCCACTGTCCGCTGAAACCCGGGTCAAAGTCAAACGAGCCAAACCGGAGTGGCTGCGTAGTATAAAGGTTTGTGGTTGATGTTGCATGCTTTTATTTATTATGCAGGTGAAAGCGGTGACCTGGCCTGAAGGGTGTTTACCTGATTCTGTTCTGATAAGCCACCACTTCTGACGGCGACAGACTCCGACACAAGGACCACGGCCAGTGGCAATAAATAACGCTGTAAATGGAGTTTTAATCCGGAATTGCCAATATCCGACCCCTCAAAAGAGGCTGTTATCTGATGCCCCTCATCTATCAAAAACCACCATTTATCAGAAAGCAATACCCACCATTATGGGGAGAAAAAATTAGTAAACATTTGATATTTCAATATAAATTAATTGTTTTCAACAAGTGACAGAAAATCTGTCAACTCAAGATCCGGGTGTTTTTGCCGCTATTATTCTTAACCTGTTATTGAGTCATACGTTATTTTTTGTATGTTTTTTCTTTCATAACAACATTGGGTGGAATAATTGTGAATACTCGCGGTTTTACCTTAATTGAACTGATGATGACCATGGGTCTGGTCGCCATCATGACGTCCGTTGCGGTACCCAGCTTCAATGGTTCGCTAAAAAAGAATCGTGCCGTCACGCAAACCAACAATCTGGTGTTGGCCTTTTCTCTGGCTCGCAGCGAATCGGTTAAACGTAATATTCAGGTATCGGTCTGCTCCAGCACGAATCAGTCGACCTGCGCCAGCAGTACCAACTGGGCCAATGGCTGGATTGTTTTTGTCGACCAGAACAATAATGGCACCTTTGAAGATGATGGTGACAGCAATCTCTGTGAGTTGGGTGCCAACAATCTTCCATCAGAGGATTGTCTGCTAAAGACCCATCCAGGATTAAGTGGTAACCCGACCATGACGGGCAGTAGTAATAATGTCCAGTACCAGAGTGACGGTGCGGTGGTCGCTGCTGCTTTATTCACTCATACACCTAACACTTGCATCGGTAATGAGCGTCACACCATCAATGTCACCACCATTGGCAGACCATATAGCAGCGAGGTGTCATGCCCGTGATCAATATACAACATCAACGTGGCGTTTTACTGCTGGAAATACTGATAACGGTAGTAATTCTGTCGGTTGGTCTTCTGGGACTTGCTGCCATGCAACTGCAAGGGACACAGAGTAATCACAGCGCCTATTTACGCAGCCAGGCATCTTTCCTGTCCTACGACATACTTGACCGGATGCGCAGCAATCGCAGCCTGGCACTGAATATGAGCTCGTATGCCATCAACATGGGCGACCCGGCACCGACCAGCACCACCAACTGTGCGGCTGCAAACTGCAATAGCAGCGAGATGGCGTTGTTTGATATGAGTGAATGGAAACAGGCAACAGCCTCAATACTACCAAGTGGCAATGGCGAAATATTTTTCACGGCGGCCGCTGCCGGCAGTCCGATTGTCAATATCAATATCCAGTGGCAGGACTCACGCAAGACCAATGCGCCGCTACATAACTTTATTTTCAGGGCTGAATTATGAGCCGTATGAAATCATCCCGCCATCACCTTCATCAGCGTGGATTCGGTCTTGTCGAGATCATGATTTCAACTGTGATCAGCCTGTTCCTGCTGGGTGGTGTAATCGGGATCTTCCTTAGTAATAAAGAGAATTACCGTTTGCAACAAAATCTGGCACGTATACAGGAAAATGCCCGTTATGCGATGAATGTACTGATGCAAGATATCCGCCTGGCCGGCTACAGTGGCTGCAATCCGAATATCACCGACCACCTGAACCCGGCCGGTACGGGTTACAGTAATGCCCTGTTTAATATCAACACGGCGGTTGGTGGTTGGGAATATGCGGGTACCGCCCCGGGACAGACCTACAATATCACGTCACTGGACCCGCTAACTGCAAATAGCAGCAGCTGGGCTGATGATGGCGGAAGTGGTCTACCCGCTGATCTTGTACAGAAGGTTGTACCCGGCACCGACATCATTGTTAGCAAACACATTGGTAAAGCACTGGACGTTTCACTGGCAGCATCCGGTCTCAATGCCAATTCATTAAGTACCAATTCACCACCATCCGGTACTGGTATAGCGCAATACACTATCCTGCTGGTCAGCGAAGACTGCCAGACCGCAGACCTGTTCCAGAAACGTAATAATGCCAACGCCGCCTCGATCTCAAAGGGTAACGGCAACACGAGCAATCCGGGACCAGGCAATGTCATACCAGGTTCCTTTGGCGGTGGACAGAAATGGTCCAAGGCCTATACCTCGGCAGCCAGCCTGCTTACATTTCAGAGCACGGCCTACTATATCGGTCAGGGCACTTCCGGTATGCCGTCACTGTGGCGCGCTACTTTTAACGGCGGGCCCACCGGAGTGCATGTGGAACTGGTTGATGGCGTCGAAAACATGCAGGTGTTATACGGTGAGGATACTGATTCCCCTGTGGATGGGGTAGCTAATCAATTTGTCACCATCAACAATATCACCAATACCCAGAATATCGTTTCGGTACGCATCAGTTTGTTGATGCGGGCACCACAGGAAGTGCAAAGCCTGACCACAGATACAAAAAATTACCTTTTAACCGGGCTCACAAATAATTCTGCCACCGAGATCAATCCGACAAATGATAAACGACTTCGGGTTGTGACAACGGCGACGATTAAATTACGTAACAAGGGCACTAACCTGTAGAACCACCAATATGAAAAATGCAGCCAATCTACATTTACCTGTACGCCAGCATGGCGCTGTGCTCGTTGTCAGCCTGATTATGTTATTGCTGATGACGATTCTGGCGATCAGTTCGATGAGCGATACCGTCATTCAGGAACGCATGGCCGGTAATAACATCGATAAACAGAAGGCATTCCAGGCAGCAGAAGCGGCGCTGCGTGATGCCGAACGGTTTATTCGCAACACCAGCATCAAGGTCGACGAGGTGGTATTTGATAATGCCGTGTCTCCGGAATCTCCACTGGATTATGACACCAATAATGATGGTGACACCTGTTCGAACGGCTTGTGTACTCCCAACATTCATACCCTTGGTTATAGCGG
>DRJK01000091.1 GCA_011052215.1 Gammaproteobacteria bacterium | reverse complement strand
GCGAAAAAAACCCTCCAGGCCGGTATAGAATCGCGTCGGGAAGAACTGCAATCCGGCAAGCTGGACGAACAACTCAGGCAGGAAAAGATCGATGTCACCCTGCCAGGCCGCGGCCATGCCAATGGCGGCCCTCACCCGGTTCGCAGGACATTGAAACGGATAGAAACCATGTTCAGACAAATGGGCTTTGAAGTCGCCCATGGCCCTGAAATAGAAGATGATTACCATAACTTCGAGGCCCTGAATATCCCGGCGCACCATCCCGCACGAGCGATGCACGATACCTTTTATTTTGATGAACATACATTGCTGCGTACACATACATCACCTGTACAGATCAGGGTCATGGAAAACAGTGAGCCACCACTGCGTGTTATTGCACCCGGGCGGGTTTACCGTTGTGATTCCGATGTCACGCACACGCCCATGTTTCACCAGGTGGAAGGCTTATTGGTGGATACCGACGTCAGTTTTGCTGATCTGAAAGGTATTATTATTGAATTCCTGAAACTGTTTTTCGAGAAAGACCTGGCCGTTCGTTTTCGCCCGTCCTATTTTCCTTTTACCGAGCCTTCAGCAGAGGTCGATATGGAATGCGTGATCTGTGGTGGCGAGGGTTGCCGTGTTTGCAGTCATACCGGATGGATCGAAGTACTGGGTTGCGGCATGGTACATCCGCGTGTATTTGAGCTGGCCGGTGTAGACACAGAAAAATTCTCCGGCTATGCATTCGGTATAGGGGTGGAAAGACTTGCCATGCTCAGGTATGGCGTCAACGATCTCAGGCTGTTTTTTGAAAATGACCTGCGTTTCCTGAAGCAGTTTAAATAATAAATGATTGAAGTTTACAGTAAACAAATATGAAAATAAGCGAATCATGGTTGCGGGAATGGGTCAATCCCGACGTTACGACTGAAGTTCTTGCCGGGCAATTGACAATGGCAGGCCTTGAGGTCGATGCAGTTGAACCGGCAGCACCTGAATTCAGCAAGGTTGTTATTGCCGGGGTTGTGGAAGTCAAGCCACATCCCGATGCAGATAAACTCAGGGTATGCACTGTTGATGTTGGCCAGAAAGAGCACATTCAAATCGTTTGCGGTGCCAGCAATGTTCGCAAAGGTTTGCATGTTCCTGCTGCATTGGCCGGTGCGAAATTACCGGGTGACTTCAAGATAAAAAAATCAAAATTACGCGGTGAGCAGTCACTGGGAATGTTGTGTGGTGCCAGTGAACTGGGTCTGGAAGGGAGCGGTGATGGCCTGATGGAATTACCGGAAGATTCACCGATAGGGGAAGATATTCGTCAATACCTGAACCTGGATGACCGGATTATTGAAATCGACCTGACGCCTAACCGGGGCGATTGCCTGAGCATTGCCGGTATTGCCCGTGAAGTTGCTGTCATCAACAAAGTAGCGCTGAAGGCACTGGAATTTAACTCCCCTCAGGTCGGGAGCAATCGGAACCTGCCGGTCATGGTGGATGCGCCACAGGATTGCCCGAAGTACCTTGGTCGTATCATCGAAGGCATTAATGTCAAGGCGCAAACACCGGGCTGGATGCAGGAAAAGCTGGTCAAGTGCGGGATACGATCAATCAGCCCGACAGTCGATGTAACCAATTACGTGTTGCTGGAACTCGGTCACCCCATGCATGCCTTTGACCTGGCTCACCTTGATGGTGGCATCATTGTTCGCCGGGGCCGACAGGCCGAGAAGCTGACCTTGCTGGATGAAAAGGAAATTGAAGTTGACCCGGAGGTACTGGTCATTGCAGATCAGAAGAAACCGCTGGCACTGGCCGGCATCATGGGCGGGCTGGACAGTGCTGTCACCGACACAACGACCGATGTATTCCTGGAATGCGCCTATTTCAATCCGACCTCCATTGCCGGAAAGGCCAGGCAATACGGCATGCAAACCGATTCTTCACATCGCTTCGAACGGGGTGTCAATCCCGACCAGCTGGAATATGCCATGCAGCGGGCCACGCAGTTATTGCTTGCAATCTGTGGTGGCAAGGCCGGGCCGATTGAAGAAGTTTCATCTTCACAGCACTTGCCCCGGCATGAGGCTATCTTCCTGAGAAAGGACAGGGTAGACAGTATTCTCGGGTTGGAGATCGAATACAGCGCGATACAGGATATTCTGGCCAGGCTGGGTATGGAAGTCACCCCGGTCGATGGTGGCTGGGAAGTGGTCTCACCCGGGTTCAGGTTCGATATTGCGATAGAGGCAGATCTCATTGAGGAGATAGGCCGTATCTATGGTTACAACCTGCTGCCGGTAAAGGATTTCAAGGGTGCGATGAGCATGGTGGCAGTGCCTGAAGGGGAGTCGGGGTTCGACCGCTTGCAGGAACGCCTGTTTGACCGGGGTTACCAGGAGGTCATCACCTACAGCTTCGTCGATCCGGAAATCCAGACCGTCCTGGATCCGGGCGCCAGCCCTGTAGCCCTGGCCAACCCGTTGGCACCGGATATGTCCGTCATGCGCACCAGCCTGTGGCCCGGACTGGTTCAGGCCCTGATATATAATCTCAAACGCCAACAAGACAGGGTCAGAATCTTCGAGTATGGTCTTAGGTTTATAAAGCAAGATTATGATATTATTCAAAATAATGTTATATCGGGAGCCATATGCGGGGGTATCATGCCCGAACAGTGGGGAGAGGGTTCCCGTCCTGTCGACTTTTATGACCTGAAGGGGGATGTTGAGGCCCTGTGTGATTTGAGCGGATCGGGTGATGCGTTCAGGTTCATATCATCTACGCACCCAGCACTGCACCCGGGACAGTGTGCAGGCATTGAAAAAGACGGCAAGTCCGTTGGTTGGCTGGGCAGTTTGCACCCAAAAGTGCTTCAAAAACTGGGTGTTAAAGAAAATATTTTTGTGTTTGAACTGGCATGGGAGGCACTTTCAGATGTAAATATACCGGTATATAGCCCGGCATCTAAATACCCATCGATCCGCCGCGACTTGGCAGTCGTCGTTGATGAAAATGTTGCAAGTCAGCAGATAATCAATACTATTAATGGCGTTTTGTCAGAAATACTTAAAGAAGTTCGGATATTTGACGTATATAAGGGCAAGGGGGTAGATTCTGGTCGAAAAAGTGTTGCTTTAGGCTTGATTTTACAGGAATCTTCGCGCACTCTTACAGATCAGGATGTTGAATTTGCAACGTCTAAAGTTGTAGCTGAACTAGAAAAACAACTTGGGGCAACTTTAAGAGATTAGACTATGGCACTGACCAAAGCTGATATGGCTGAACGCCTGTTTGAAGAATTAGGACTGAATAAACGGGAAGCAAAGGAATTTGTGGAAATCTTTTTTGAGGACATTCGATGTGCCCTCGAAACAGGCCGACAAGTAAAGCTTTCCGGGTTTGGTAATTTTGACCTGAGAGACAAGAATCAAAGACCAGGCAGAAACCCTAAAACAGGCGAGGAAATACCCATTACTGCACGACGTGTAGTGACCTTCAGACCAGGGCAAAAATTAAAAGCAAGAGTAGAGGCTTATGCTGGAGGCGGGGAACAATAGTGAACTCCCTCCGATTCCGAGTAAGCGCTATTTCACTATAGGTGAAGTTAGTGACTTATGTGGCGTCAAGCCACATGTACTACGGTATTGGGAGCAGGAGTTTCCTCAACTTAAACCGATAAAACGTCGTGGTAACCGGCGCTATTATCAGCGTCATGACGTCATCATGATCCGCCAGATCCGCGGGCTTCTGTATGATCAGGGTTTTACCATTGGCGGTGCGCGGCAACAATTGTCAGGTGACGAGGCCCGGGACGACAGCAACCAGAGCCAGCAGATCATCAAGCAGATGCGCTCCGAGCTTGAAGAAATCCTGCAAGTCCTGAAAAATTGATCTACAAGTCCCAACAGCCTGTTTTTTAAAAACCCCATCTGATAGAATTCGCCCTCGGTTTAAAAGACTGATTCGGGGTGTAGCGCAGCCTGGTAGCGCACCGGCATGGGGTGCCGGTGGTCGGAGGTTCGAATCCTCTCACCCCGACCAGACAGATTAAGACCTCACCACCGCTGGTGGTGGGAAATGAGGGTGAGCGGATTACCAGCCCGCCGGGCGGGCGTTCGATATGCTGCGATTGTCCGTTCAGGACAATCGGTCATATCTCACCCTCTCACCCCGACCAGATAGATTAAGACCTCACCACCTCCTTGCCTGGAGTCGTCCTTCCAGGGGGGGAGTAAACAAGTGTTTCCCGACCACGTCATACCATGGCTTTAGCTCTGCAGGCCTCTCCGGAATTATTCGGGAGGGGCAATGGTCATCTGTTTACCTGAATACTTCGTTAGCCAGTAAATCACGTAACATACATAAATTACGGGGTTTACTGGTTTTTCAGATTTGCAGTCACAACAGTTAAGATGGTAACTTATTGATTTTTAGTACTGGATTAATTTTATGAAAGGCGATTCCCCAAAGGCGATATACCTGGATGAATACCGGGTCCCGGATTACCTGATTGAAACAGTGGATCTCGAATTTCAGCTGGATGAAGAGGTTACCACGGTCACGGCAAACATCCGTTTTATCAAAAAGAAGGAGGTGCCTCTTGTTCTGAATGGCCAGGAACTGAGGCTTGTTTCCCTGAAGTTGAATGACAGGGAACTGGCAGAAGACGAGTACCAAATCGAAGAGGAATCACTCACCATTCAGCAAGTCCCGGACCAGTTTGAATTACAGGTCATCACTGAACTGCAACCGCAAAACAACACCTCACTGGAGGGTTTGTATCAATCCAGTGGCAACTTTTGTACGCAATGCGAGGCCGAGGGGTTCAGGAAAATAACCTGGTTTCCTGATCGTCCGGATGTGATGGCAATCTATACCGTCAGGATTGTTGCCGATCGTGAGCTTTACCCGGTCCTGCTATCCAATGGTAATCTTGTTGATGAAGGCGAACTGGACAATAACCGCCACTGGGTCAAATGGCATGACCCGCACAAGAAACCCAGCTACCTGTTTGCCCTGGTTGCAGGGCGTCTCAAGTACATTGAGGATACTTACAGGGCGATGAATGACAAGGATATCTGTCTGCGTATCTATGTTGAAGCCGGGAACATTGAGAAATGTGATCATGCCATGCGCTCACTTAAAAAGGCCATGCAATGGGACGAAGAGAAATACGGGCTGATATACGATCTTGATATTTATATGATTGTTGCGGTCAATGATTTCAACATGGGCGCGATGGAAAACAAGGGCCTGAATGTTTTTAACAGCAAGTATGTTCTGGCCAGCCCGCAAACGGCCACCGATTCAGATTACGATGGCATTGAAAGTGTGATTGCCCATGAATATTTTCATAACTGGACCGGAAACCGGGTAACCTGTCGCGACTGGTTTCAGCTCAGTCTGAAAGAAGGCCTGACGGTATTTCGTGATCAGGAATTCAGCAGTGATATGACCTCACGTGCCGTCAAACGCATTCAGGATGTGCGTGTTTTAAGATCATATCAATTCGCCGAAGACGCCGGGCCGATGTCACATCCGGTTCGCCCGCAATCCTATGTCGAGATCAATAATTTTTATACCGTTACGGTCTATAACAAGGGCGCCGAAGTGGTTCGCATGTATCAGTCGTTGTTTGGGGAGAAAGGTTTCCGAAAGGGCATGGACTTGTATTTCTGTCGTCATGATGGTCATGCCGTGACCACAGACGATTTCTGTGCCGCCATGGCCGATGCAAATAAATTTGATTTAACCCGGTTCAAACGCTGGTACAGTCAGGCAGGAACACCTGAGGTAAAGGTGACTGATGAGTTTAATCAACAAACAGGCCGGTATATCCTCAGAATGAAACAGTCCTGCCATGAGACGGCAGACAAGTCGGCCAAGGAACCATTTTTTATACCCGTCGTTACAGCATTGCTCGATGATAGCGGGCAGTCCATAACGCCGGTGAGCAATACCGGATTAAATTTCGATAGCAGTGGCAACATGATCCTTGTCCTGAGCGAGCCCATGCATGAGTTTGTTTTTACGGGGCTGGACAGGAAACCTGTTCCGTCATTGCTCAGGGGTTTCTCTTCTCCGGTCAGGCTTGAATATAACTATCAGGATGAAGAACTGGCCTTCCTGATGGTTCATGAAGCAGATGACTTTAATCGCTGGGAGGCCGGGCAAAACCTTATCCTGAGAAGTATCAATCGCTTGATCAGCCAGAAACTTTGCGGTGAATTTGGTGACATGGACCCATTGCTGTACACATCGATTCGCGGCTTGTTGCACAACAAGAGTATAGACAAGGGTATCGTCGCCGAGATTCTGACATTACCATCTGAAAATTACATGGCCGAATTGCAACACCAGGAAGTCAATGTAGAGGTCATTCATCTGGCACTTGAGCACCTTAAAACATCTTTGGCATCTGAACTGAAAGACGTCATGACCGAGTGTTATCAGGATAATAATCACGGTGGGGAGTACTGTTTTAACAGCGAGTCTGTTGCCGGTCGTAATCTGAAAAATACGTTGCTGTCCTACTTGATGCAACTGGATGACGGGGAAATACTCGCCATGTGTGAAAAACAATACAGTGAAGGTAACAACATGACTGATGTCATCGCCGCCCTGGCCTGTCTTGCCAATGTTGAAGGTGAGTACAAACAGGAAGTACTCGATGATTTTTACAGAAAATGGCAATCAGACCCGCTGGTGCTGGACAAGTGGTTTTCTATTCAGGCGCGATCCAGGGCAAGGGATACCCTCAAGCGTGTCCAGACCTTGCTGGAGCATGATGCCTTCTCTATCCGTAACCCGAACAGGGTACGTTCGCTAATCGGAAGTTTTGCATCGGGCAATCCGTTTTATTTTCACAATAACGACGGGGCGGGTTACCGTCTGGTGGCAGACCAGGTTTTGCGCCTGGATGAAATCAACCCCCAGGTGGCCGCAAGAATGTTGCAGTCATTCAGTCGATGGAAACGCTATGATCAGACACGTCGCGGCCTTATGCAGGAACACCTCAATCGTATTTTGACGCACGATGGACTGTCCAGGGATTGTTATGAAATAGCATCAAAGACGCTTTCATGAAATATCATAAAAGACCTGTGTTTGCTGACAGGATATTCTGTTCCGGATGGGGTCTGC
>DRJK01000090.1 GCA_011052215.1 Gammaproteobacteria bacterium | reverse complement strand
GGTCAGCATTAGGAATACAGGCAGGATTATCAGCGTTTCGGTTAATGAGGTGCCTTGCGCGTGTTTTTTTATATTGTTAAGCATTCCTTGCTCTCTCTGTCCTGATGTGTTCCTTGTCTTATGGTTTACATGATACGGTATGATGGCTTGATGGGCCAGGGTGATTTGTCTGCCATGTATGTAGGATTTTTCCTACATGATGTTTTTGGCAGGGGGGGGTTATTTACAATCTGCCTCGCTCTGATCCTGAACGCTCGGCAGTGTCTATGATGCTCTGTTATGGTTGGTTGCTGGACTACTGGATACTGGACGGCCTAGTCATCCATATCGTCAGGCTCGGGCCTGTCTACCAGCTCCACATAGGCCATTGGTGCAGAATCTCCGGGGCGGAAACCACACTTTAATATACGCAGGTAGCCTCCAGGACGGGTCTCATACCTCGGACCCAGTTCCATGAATAACTTGCCGGTCATTTCCTTGTCTCTCAGACGTGAGAATACAAGACGTCTGTTGGCAACGCTGTCACTCTTGGCAATCGTAATCAACGGCTCGGCAACTCGACGCAGTTCCTTTGCCTTGGGTAACGTAGTTTGGATTATTTCATGGCGAAATAATGATGCAGACATATTACGAAACATCGCTGTACGATGACTGCTGTTACGATTTAACTGTCTACCTGATTGACGATGACGCATAACTCAATTCCTACGATCAAAATATCTTAATACAATAATTATACAGCTGCTGTTTCTTCTTCCCTGAGGCTTGCCGGTGGCCAGTTTTCCAGGCGCATGCCAAGAGAAAGGCCATGCGAGGCAAGCACATCCTTGATCTCGGTCAGAGACTTCTTGCCCAGGTTAGGTGTCTTCAGTAATTCAACCTCGGTACGCTGGATAAGGTCACCAATATAATAAATACTTTCTGCCTTGAGACAGTTTGCCGAACGGACTGTCAGCTCAAGATCATCGACCGGTCGCAGTAATATCGGGTCGACCTCGGATTCCTTCTCTTCCGGCTGTTCGTCTTCATTGCCCTGCAGGTCAACAAATACAGAAATCTGTGACTGAAGGATACCCGCTGCCTGGCGAATGGCGTCTTCCGGATCGACAGTACCATTGGTTTCAATGCCAATAATCAGTTTGTCCAGGTCGGTTCGCTGCTCTACACGGGCACTTTCTACATTATAGGTGATACGGTATACCGGACTAAAGGTTGCATCCAGCAGCAGCTGTCCGATAGGACGGCTCTCCAGTGTCTTGGCACGTACCGTAGCAGGTACATAACCACGACCCCGCTCAATCTTCAGTGTCATGTTAAGCTCGCCATCCTTCGTCAGGTTGGCGATAACATGATCCGGGTTGATAATCTCAACATCATGATCCAGTGTTATATCACTCGCATAAACAGGTCCCTGACCTTTTTTACGCAGTGTAAGCGTTGCTTCTTCACGGGCATGCATAATAATCGCAACACCTTTCAGGTTAAGCAGGATTTCGATTACATCCTCCTGGACACCTTCAATTGCAGTGTATTCATGCAATACGCCTTCGATCTGTGCCTCTACAACGGCGCAACCAGGCAGTGAAGACAACAGGATCCTGCGTAATGCATTACCCAGTGTGTGGCCAAATCCGCGCTCCAGAGGCTCTAATGTAACCTTGGCACGCCTTTCATCCTTAATCTGTACATCCACCACACGTGGCTTAAGTAAATCTGTAACGGAACCCTGCATGGATCGCCCTCTCTATTACTTATTTTGAGTAAAGTTCAACAACCAAATGTTCATTTATATCTGAAGGAAGATCTGTGCGCTCAGGAGCTGACTTGAACGTACCTGTCATCTTCTTCACATCAACATCTATCCATTCAGAAAAACCCCTTTGCTGCGCAACTTCAAGCGCATTCTTGACTCGCCCCTGATTTTGGCCTTTTTCTGTCACTGAAATCACATCGCTGCCCTTGAGCTGAAACGAAGGGACGTTAACCTTTCTTCCGTTAACCTCTATGGTTTTATGTCGAACCAGCTGACGGGCTTCAACGCGAGACGCTGCAAATCCCATACGGTAAACAACATTATCCAGCCTGCTTTCCAGTAATTGCAGCAGATTTTCACCGGTAGAGCCCTTGATGCGGGCAGCATCCGTATAGTAACTCCTGAATTGCCGCTCCAGAATGCCATAGGTACGACGTAATTTCTGTTTCTCGCGCAACTGAACAGCATAATCAGACAAACGGGTTCGACGTTGCCCGTGCATGCCAGGTGGTGTCGGTCTGTTTTCGACTGCACATTTTGCGGTAAAACACTTTTCGCCCTTCAGAAAAAGCTTGCCGCCTTCTCTTCTGCACAGACGACATTTTGGACCAATATATCTAGCCACCGATAACCTCCTACACTCTACGCCGTTTGGGTGGACGACAACCATTATGTGGAATAGGTGTCACATCAGTAATATTAGTGATCTTGAAGCCAAGCGCATTCAGTGCCCTGACTGCAGATTCACGACCAGGGCCCGGGCCCTTGACCATCACTTCTACATTCTTCATTCCGTATTCCTGGGCAACCTTGCCCGCACGCTCTGCTGCCACCTGGGCGGCAAAAGGAGTACTCTTTCTTGAACCACGGAACCCCGAGCCTCCTGCTGTTGCCCATGATAGTGTATTACCCTGACGATCGGTGATGGTTACAATGGTATTGTTAAAAGAAGCATGTATGTGGGCGACGCCATCGGATACATTAATCTTCTTTTTACGTGCTACTGGCTTTGCCATAATACTGATTACCTGATTAATAGTTTCTTTAAATTCTTTATGATGCCAAACCTATCGTTTGATCGGTTTACGTGGCCCCTTACGAGTACGAGCATTGGTCTTTGTGCGCTGCCCACGAAGGGGTAGCCCACGACGATGACGGATACCACGAAAACAACCCAGATCCATCAAGCGCTTGATATTCATGGTTACTTCGCGACGAAGATCACCCTCAACCGGATACTTCCCAACCTCGCTACGGAGTTTTTCGAGATCGGCTTCACTAAGCTCTGATATCTTTACAGAGGGGCTGATACCAGCCGCCTCACAAATCGCCTTGGCGCGCGTGCTGCCAACACCGTAGATTGCCGTCAACGAAATCACAGCATGCTTATTGTCCGGTATATTGATACCTGATATACGAGCCATTCAAACCTTCCTCTTCCACAAATGCATCTGCCTGGAACCCGTTCCGGCAAACGCGCAATAATAGCCTAAAACCTGCAAGAAATAAATAATCTTCGTTTAACCCTAGCCCTGGCGCTGTTTATGGCGAGGTTCCTTACAAATCACTCGTACAACACCCTTGCGGCGAACAATCTTGCAGTTACGGCACATTTTTTTGACTGATGCGCGAACCTTCATTTACCTTCTCCACCTGAATTAAAGCGCTAAATCACTTAACGCCTTGATTAAAAATCACTTTTACCTTATTGCGGCCCTGAACGACCATACCCCTTAAGGTTGGCCTTCTTCATCAGTCCCTCGTATTGCTGCGACATCATATGGGCCTGCATCTGGGCCATGAAGTCCATTACGACCACAACGATTATCAGCAGGGATGTTCCACCGAAGTAAAATGGCACATCCCAGTACAAAATCAGGAACTCCGGCAACAAGCAGACGGAGGTGATATATATCGCACCTGCCAAGGTCAGTTTGGACAACACACCGTCTATATAATTGGCTGTCTGCTCTCCCGGCCTGATCCCCGGTATAAATGCCCCTGATTTTTTCAGGTTCTCTGCAGTCTCACGCGAGTTAAACACCAGCGCGGTATAGAAAAAGCAGAAAAACACAATCAGCATTGCGTAAACCAGTACATACAACGGCTGACCCGGTGACAACAACTGTGCAAAATCACCCAGCCACTGCAACCCCTCAGAATTATCCCCCACCCATTTACCCATTGTTGACGGGAAAAGGATCAGGCTTGAAGCAAAAATGGGCGGGATAACACCCGACATATTCAGCTTCAAGGGTAAATGACTGCTCTGCGCCGCGTACATCTTCCGTCCCTGCATCCGCTTCGCATAATTAACCGTAATTCTGCGCTGACCCCTTTCTACAAAAATCACGAATGCGGTCACAGCAATAATCAATATAAATAAAATCAGTATGCCAAAAATACTCAGTTCGCCGGTGTTAACCAGCTCCAGGGTAGTACCAATTGCATTTGGCAGACCGGCAATAATACCGGCAAAAATCAGCATGGATATTCCGTTACCAATGCCTCTTTCTGTAATTTGCTCACCCAGCCACATCAGGAACATGGTACCTGTGACCAGAATCAAAACCGTAGTAAAATAAAAACTACTGGCATCGATTGTGATCAGGCCAGGCTGCCTTGAAAGACCTACAGCAACCCCGAAGGCCTGAAAAGTGGCCAGAACAACAGTCCCGTAACGCGTGTATTGCGTGATCTTTCTTCTGCCCGCCTCACCCTCTTTCTTGAGTGATTCAAGCGATGGCACCACGACCGTTAATAGCTGCATAATAATTGATGCCGATATATATGGCATGATACCCAGAGCAAATATCGAAAGCCGCTCCAGGGCACCTCCTGAGAACATGTTGAACATCCCCAGAATCGTACTACGCTGACTATCAAATAACTGTGCAAGTTCTACCGGGTTTAATCCCGGCACAGTAATAAAAGTACCTGCACGAAAAACAAACAGGGCACCCAATACAAACAGGAGTCTCTGTCGTAACTCCTTTACCTTTGAAGCTGCGCCCAGCCCCCCTGGCAATTTAGTGCCTGCTTTAGCCAATCTAGTCCTCTACCTTGCCACCGGCGGCTTCTATTGCAGCTCGGGCTCCCTTTGTAACAGCAACACCTTTAACGGTTACTGCCTTTTCAACCTTTCCGGAGGAAATTATCTTGGCACGCAGGGTTTTCCCGGAGATGATTCCGCCCTTCATCAGTGACAGCATATCTATCACATCTCCCTCAATCAGGTTGAGTTCAGACAGTCTCACCTCGTCAGTACGGCCGGCCTTGCGCGAACGAAAACCAATCTTTGGCAAACGGCGCTGCAATGGCATCTGACCACCTTCGAACCCGACTTTGTGGAACCCGCCTGAACGTGACTTCTGACCCTTGTGACCACGGCCACAGGTCTTGCCTGAGCCTGAACCTATACCGCGCCCGACCCGTTTGGCATCGCGCTTGCTACCCTCTGCAGGTTTAATCGTATTAAGCTGCATTTCAGACTTCCTCGACCTTAAGCATATAATATGCTTTATTAATCATACCCTTATTCTCAGGTGTGGCACTTACAACAACTGACTGTCGTATTTTTCTCAGACCCAGGCCACGTACTGATGCCTGATGGTTCTTCAGTCGCCCGCTCATACTTTTAATTAATGTAACTTTCAGTTTCTGTTCTGACATAACTTAACCCAGAATATCTTTCACTTTTTTACCACGCTTGGCTGCAACACTTTCAGGTGAGTCCATTTCTGCGAGACCCCTGATAGTCGCACGCACCACATTAATGGGATTGCGTGAGCCAATACACTTTGCCAGCACGTTATGCACACCTACTACTTCGAAAACTGCACGCATCGCACCACCTGCTATGATACCGGTACCTTCTGATGCCGGTTTCATAAATACTTTACTCGCACCGTGCCGTGAAATAATCGGGTACTGCAATGTACCGTCCTTTAACGCAACCCGACGCATGTTCTTTCTGGCCTTTTCCATGGCTTTCTGGATGGCAACCGGTACTTCACGGGCCTTACCATAACCAAAGCCTATTTTACCCTTCCCGTCGCCTACTACCGTCAAGGCAGTAAAGCCGAATATACGACCACCCTTGACAACCTTTGCTACACGATTAACTGCAACCAGTTTTTCTAATAACTCGTCGCCTGTATTGTTAACTTCAGCTACCGACATACTTGTTTACCCTTAAAACTCGAGCCCGTTTTCACGCGCTGCATCAGCCAAGGCCTTGATACGACCATGAAATTTAAAGCCGGAACGATCAAATGCGACCTTGGTAATCCCGGCAGCTTTTGCACGTTCTGCAATTGCCTTACCCACTTCACCGGCCGCATCAATATTTCCTGTTGTCTTCACTCCGCCACGCACTGACTTGTCAAGAGTCGATGCGCTCGCCAGCACCTCGCTGCCTGTCGGCGCGATCACCTGTGCATAAATGTGTCGCGGTGTACGGTGAACACATAAACGATGTGCACCCAACTCGCGTATCTTCATCCGCGCCTTGACTGAACGTCTGATTCGTGTGGATTTTTTACTCATCTCTTGAACCCTGCCTTACTTCTTCTTCGCTTCTTTACGGACGATAACCTCGTCAGAATATCTCACACCCTTACCCTTGTATGGCTCGGGTGGACGGAATGCCCTGATTTCAGCAGCTACCTGTCCAACTTGCTGTTTATCACAACCGTTGACGATAATTTCTGTCTGGCTGGGTGTCTCAACCGTAACTCCCTCAGGAACGTTATAATCAACCGGGTGTGAAAACCCCAGTGATAAATTCAAAACCTTTCCCTTGGACTGTACCCTGTAACCAACACCAACCAGCTCCAGTTTCTTCTGGAACCCTCCGCTGACGCCGGCAACCATGTTATTAACTATCGATCTCATGGTCCCGGACAGGGCCCATGATGATCTGTCATCAACTTTTGGCTTGAAACTCAGTGCACCGTCTTGCTGTGACAACAACACTGCCTCATGAATATCAAGACTCATCTGACCCTTGGGGCCTTTTACGCTAAAGGAACCACCCGAAAGTGTTACTTCAACGCCTTTAGGCACATTAACCGGACTTTTAGCAACTCTGGACATCGTTTTTTACCATTCACCCATTTATGAGACGGTGCAGATTACTTCACCACCCTCGCCGGCGGTGCGTGCTGCCTGATCTGTCATAACACCTTTAGAGGTGGAAATAATTGCTATACCCAGGCCACCTTTGACCGTTGGCAATTCACCTTTACCTTTAAAGATACGCAACCCGGGCCTGCTGACCCGCTTGATTTTGTCAATAACAGGTTCTCCCTGGAAATAACGCAGCTGAATATTCAAGGCCGGTTTTACATCGGCATCACTAACAGAATAGTTCTCGATGTAACCCTCGTCTTTCAATACCCTCGCGATTTCAACCTTTACCTTGGAAGAAGGCATGGAAACCTCTACCTTGTTCGCAGACTGCCCGTTACGAATACGGGTCAATAAATCTGCAATTGGGTCAGTCATACTCATATCAAATACTTCCTCACAAGACTCAATTAATTACCAGCTGGCTTTGCGTAAACCAGGGATATCCCCACGCATGGCCGCTTCTCTTAACTTGTTTCTGGACAAACCAAATTTCCTGTAAACCCCATGAGGCCTGCCCGTCAATCTGCAACGATTACGCTGACGTACCGGACTGGCATCTCTTGGTAAACCCTGTAACTTTCGAATGGCTTCCATTCGCTCTTCATCGCTTGAACCGGCGCTCTTGATAGTGGTTCTCAGGGCCGCCCTTTTGATGGCATACTTCTGCACTGTCAGGGCACGTTTCTTTTCGCGATTTATCATACTGCTTTTTGCCATTCAAATATCCTCAACCCTTGAAAGGGAAGTTAAATGCCTTCAGCAAGGCTCTGCCTTCATCGTCTGTCCTTGCAGTTGTAGTGATTGCAATATCCAGACCTCTTAGCGTGTCGATCTTGTCATAGTCAATTTCAGGAAAGATAATCTGTTCATTCGTTCCCATGCTGTAATTTCCGCGGCCATCAAAACTTTTCGGACTCAAACCACGAAAGTCACGGATACGCGGTACCGCTATACTGATCAGTCGGTCAAGAAATTCATACATCTGCTTGCTTCGCAGTGTGACCATACATCCTACCGGCCAGCCTTCGCGCAGCTTGAATCCTGCTATCGATTTACGGGCCTTGGTTATCACTGCCTTCTGACCTGTAATCTTTTCAAGGTCATTCACGGCATGCTCAAGGACCTTCTTGTCTGCGAGTGCTTCACCGACACCCATATTGACTGTGACCTTGGTGATTTTCGGTACGTCCATCACGTTTTTCAGGCCCAACTCGTCCTGCAACTTTTTAATGATGGACGTCTTGTACTGTTCTTGTAATCTTGCCATTGCTACATCAACCCTTAAGCATCAATCACTTCTTCATTGGACTTGAAAAAACGTACCTTACGGCCGTCTTCCAGAACCTTGAAACCTACCCTGTCACCTTTTTTCGTGACCGGGTTATACAACATGACATTGGAAATATTAATTGGCATTTCCTTGTCGATAATACCGCCTGCCACACCTGCATTAGGGTTCGGCTTGGTGTGTTTCTTGACAATATTGATATTCTCAACAACAACACGATTATCTTCCAGAACATTGACAACAGTGCCTCTGCGGCCCTTGTCCTTTCCGGTAATAACGATGACCTCGTCACCTTTTTTAATTCTGCGCATTATTCAGATCCCCGTCATCAAAGCACTTCAGGTGCAAGCGATATGATTTTCATGAATTTCTCACCCCGTAACTCACGTGTCACCGGGCCAAAAATACGAGTTCCGATCGGCTGCAACTGGGCATTTAACAAAACCGCTGCGTTACCATCAAAACGGATTAAAGATCCGTCAGGACGACGCACGCCTTTCCGGGTACGTACGACTATTGCGTTATAAACCTCGCCTTTCTTTACCTTGCCACGCGGAATCGCTTCCTTGACACTCACTTTAATAATGTCACCAATGCCCGCGTAACGACGATGTGAACCGCCCAGCACTTTTATACACTGTATACGGCGCGCCCCACTGTTATCTGCCGCATCAAGTACTGTTTGCATCTGTATCATGGCTAACTTCCAAATACTCTAACTATTAATCCGCTGTCACCACGCACGCAGCATGGGGACTACCTATACTTTAACTAGCTAACTACCTTCACCAGCTTCCAGGCCTTTGTCTTGGAGATCGGCCGGCATTGTTCGATCACGACGTTATCGCCTTCGCTACAAACATTATCTTCATCGTGTGCATGTATCCTGGTTGATCGCCTGATAAACTTTCCATACAGTGGATGCTTTACCTTGCGCTCGATCATGACCGTAATCGTCTTGTCTGCCTTGTTACTGACAACGCGTCCTGAAACTGTACGCGCTACTTTTTCAACCTGTGCAGCTTCACTCATAACGCATCACCTGTACCTGACTTTTCATTCAACACTGTCTTGATGCGGGCGATATTTCGACGCACCTTTTTCATCTGATCCGGCCTGGCCAATTGACCCGTGCCTTGCTGCATACGCAAATTAAACTGTTCACGAAGAAGCCCGCTTAACTCTTTTGTCAGCTCCGTATCACTTTTTTGACGAAGATCACTTGCTTTCATCACATCACCGTCCGACTTACAAAGATGGTTTTAACTGGTAATTTTGCACCTGCCAGACGAAATGCCTCACGTGCAATTTCTTCGGTCACGCCTTCCATTTCATAGAGCATCGATCCTGGTTGAACCAGGGCCACCCAGTATTCCACATTACCCTTACCCTTTCCCTGTCTGACCTCGAGAGGTTTTTTGGTAATGGGCTTGTCCGGAAATATGCGTATCCAGATTTTTCCACCACGTTTGACATGACGTGTCATGGCACGGCGTGCTGCCTCGATCTGCCTGGCTGTAATACGGCCACGCTCGATTGTCTTTAATCCAAATGTACCGAAACTGACCTTGTTGCCAGTCTGGGCCAGGCCACGGTTACGGCCTTTCATCTGTTTACGAAACTTTGTTCTCTTTGGTTGTAACATTATCCGGAGCTCCGTTAGCTGGCTGCAGCAGGTTGTTGTTTGCCAGCGTCAGTCTCGGCTTTTTCAAAGACTTCGCCTTTATAGATCCAGACCTTGATGCCAATAATCCCATAAGTTGTATTTGCTTCAGCAGTGCCATAATCGATATCTGCGCGCAAGGTGTGCAAAGGTACGCGACCTTCCCTGTACCATTCGGTACGTGCAATCTCTGCACCATTAAGACGACCCGCAACGTTTATCCTGATGCCCAGGGCACCCAGCCTCATTGCATTCTGAACAGCCCGTTTCATGGCACGACGAAACATAATTCGACGCTCCAGTTGTTGTGCAACACTCTCTGCTACCAGTTTTGCATCGAGTTCGGGCTTGCGTATCTCTTCAATATTAACTGTTACAGGTACATCCATCCTCTTGCTAAGCTCATTGCGAAGTTTTTCAATGTCTTCACCTTTTTTACCGATGACCATGCCGGGACGTGCTGTGTAAATTGTTACCCTGGCACTACGTGCCGGTCTTTCAATCTGTATGCGACTGACTGAAGCCTGTGCCAGACGCTTGTTGATATACTCACGAACCATCAGATCCTGCTCCAGGGTATCTGCAAACGTATCTGATCCGGCATACCAACGTGCCGTCCAGTCTTTGGAAATCCCCAGTCGAATTCCGGTTGGATGTACTTTTTGCCCCATTACGGACCCTCTCCTGTTACGACGACTCTGCCACCGTCACGGTAATGTGACTGGTGCGTTTAAGAATTCTGTTGCCACGCCCTTTTGCCCTGGCTCGCCAGCGCTTTTGGGTTGGGCCCTCATCCACATAAATTGTCTTGATAGACAACTCATCAATATCTGCGCCATCATTATGCTCGGCATTGGCAATTGCAGACTCGAGTATTTTCTTGATGATCGCCGCTGCCTTTTTGTTACTGAACGTCAGAAGGTCCAGCGCACGTTCTACGGGCAGACTGCGAACCTGGTCTGCGACCAGCCTGGCTTTTTGCGCAGAAATTTTTATGTTTGTTAATTTCGCAGATGTCATTTCAACACTCCGTTACTTGGCCTTGCGGTCGCCCGAATGACCTCTGAAAGTACGGGTCATGGCAAATTCGCCCAGCTTGTGTCCGACCATATTATCTGTAATTAATACAGGCACATGCTGGCGACCGTTATGAATAGCTATCGTAAGCCCAACCATGTCAGGCAATACCATTGAACGCCTTGACCATGTCTTGATTGGTCTTTTACTGTTTTCTGCTCTTGCGACATCAACCTTTTTAATCAGGTGGAGATCGACAAATGGTCCTTTTTTTACTGAACGTGGCACTTTTTACACCTCAGCCCTTACTTTTTGGTTCGACGACGGACGATCAAGCGATTTGTGCGCTTGTTCTTGCGGGTTTTATACCCTTTTGTAGGCAAGCCCCATGGTGATACCGGATGACGGCCTCCTGATGTACGGCCCTCACCACCACCATGCGGGTGATCAACAGGGTTCATGGCGACACCGCGAACGGTCGGCCGTACGCCTCTCCAGCGCGTGGCCCCTGCCTTACCCAGCTTGCGCAGGTTATGCTCATTGTTACTGACCTCACCGATGGTAGCCATACAGTCAGTCAGCACTTTTCTCATTTCAGTTGAACGCAGGCGCAAGGTTGCGTAGGCACCTTCACGTGCAACTATCTGTGCAGATGTACCTGCGCTTCTTGCGATCTGCGCACCCTTGCCGGGTTTCATTTCAATATTATGTACCGTGGTACCTACCGGTATGTTACGCATGGGTAAGGCATTACCTGGCTTGATAGGTGCTTCGCTGCCGGACATGACCGAATCACCTGCGCGTAAATCCTTTGGCGCAATGATGTAACGACGGTCGCCATCTGCATACAGGAGTAATGCGATATGCGCCGTCCTGTTAGGATCGTACTCAATACGTTCCACTTTTGCAGGTATCCCTGTCTTGTCCCTTTTAAAATCTATTATGCGATAGCGTTGCTTGTGGCCACCGCCCTGGTGGCGCACGGTTATCCTGCCATAATTATTACGACCGCCATTCTTGCTCTTTTTTTCAAGCAAAGGTTCATGAGGCGCACCTTTATGCAAATGCGGAGAGACAATCTTGACCAGTCCACGCCTGCCTGCTGATGTTGGTTTTACTTTTACTATCGCCATAATCTTTCAACTAAACCAGTTCAATTACCCGTTATCAGGCAGAGTCGCCGCCCATAAAATCAATGTCCTGGCCTTCCGCCAAAGTCACGTATGCCTTTTTCCAGTCTTTTCTGCGTCCTATGCTGTTACTAAAACGCTTCAGCTTGCCTTTCATATTTGCAACCCTGACCGAGGTTACCTTTACATCAAAAAGCAATTCCACTGCTTTCCTTATTTCAAGTTTGTTCGCGTCAGGTAATACCCTGAAAACAACCTGGTTCGACTGATCTGCTACCCGGGTTGTCTTTTCAGAGACATGTGGCGCAAGCAACACCTTCATAATTCGATCATTGCTCATCCCAACAACTCCTCTACCAGCTTGACTGCCCCTGATGTCATGACGATGTGCTCGGAACCCACCAGATTAACGGGATTCAGGCCAGCAACGTCCTCTATCTCGACGTAGGGCAGATTTCTTGCTGCGAGATACAGGTTCACATCATCGGACTCGGTTACAATCAGAACTTTGTTATCGATACCCAGATCTTTTAGTTTAGTCACCAGGGCCTTTGTCTTTGGTGAGTCAACCTTGATATCTTCAACGACCGTCAAACGCTCCTGCCGAACCAGTTCAGACAGAATTGACTGCATGGCAGCCCTGTACATCTTTTTATTCAGTTTCCTGGAAAAATCCTGAACTGAGGAAACGGCAAACGTCTTGCCGCCGCCTTTCCAGATCGGGCTGCGGATTGTACCAGATCTTGCCCTGCCTGTCCCCTTTTGACGCCATGGTTTTACACCGCCGCCTCGAGCTGTTGACCGGCTTTTATGCCCGCGCGTACCAGCCCTTCCGGTCGCCATGTATCCCACAACGGCCTGATGGACGAGACCTTCATTAAAATCACGGCCAAACGCGGCATCAGAAACCGACAGTTTCCCCTTACCCCTGGCTTTCTGGACTTGCAGATCCATCATAAACTCCTATCAAACTTTAACTGCGGAACGAACATAGACATCGCCGCCTTTGGATCCCGGGACCGAGCCTTTTATTAATAAAAGATTACGATCTGCATCAACCCTTATTACTTCAAGATTCTGTGTCGTGCGGCGAACATTACCGAGATGCCCGGCCATTTTCTTGCCTTTGAATACGCGACCCGGCGTCTGGTTCTGGCCGATTGAACCTGATGCCCGATGTGACAATGAGTTACCGTGTGTGGCATCCTGCATCTGGAAGTTATGACGCTTGATAACACCCCCGTAACCTTTACCAATAGAGGTCCCTGTCACATCCACTATCTGGCCTGCCGCGAAGATATCAACCTTGATCTCGGATCCAACCTCAATTCCTTCGCCTTCATTATCATCAAGACGTGATTCCCACAGACCGGTACCGGCTTCAACACCTGCCTTTGCAAAATGACCTGCCGCTGCCTTGTTCACGCGCGAGGCCTTGCGACTGCCTGTGGTCACCTGGACAGCGCGATAACCATCAGTCTCGTCCGTCTTGATCTGGGTCACGCGATTAGGCTGAACCTCAATTACAGTTACAGGAATAGACTCACCCTCTTCAGTGAAGATACGTGTCATTCCTGCTTTTCTGCCAACTACACCAATAGTCATTTTAAAACCCCGATTGCCTTGTTCGCAATTAATTCAGTTTAATCTGTACATCTACACCAGCAGCCAGGTCCAGTTTCATCAATGCATCAACTGTCTTGTCTGTTGGCTCGACAATGTCCATCAAGCGCTTATGTGTACGTAATTCGTACTGGTCTCGTGCATCCTTGTTCACATGTGGTGAAATCAGGATGGTGAAACGCTCCTTCTTGGTAGGAAGCGGGATAGGACCGCGTACCTGCGCACCTGTGCGCTTGGCGGTCTCTGCAATTTCCACAGCTGACTTGTCAATCAGTCGATGATCAAAAGCCTTCAGGCGAATACGAATTCTTTGTTTTGACATAGTCATTTACTCAATAATTTTAGCTACAACGCCGGCACCCACGGTACGGCCCCCTTCACGAATCGCAAAACGCAAGCCATCTTCCATCGCAATCGGTGCGATCAG
>DRJK01000089.1 GCA_011052215.1 Gammaproteobacteria bacterium | reverse complement strand
TTCGCCGCGTCTTCGGTTAACCCCGCTCCATCTCGATGAAAACATTTTAAGACATCTGCGTTCGTGCTGGTCACTTCTGTGCAAAAAAGGTCTGGCATGCAAATGGCTGCCCCTGAATTCCAGACCGTCCAGGCGCGAGATAATATCGTGTCCCGGCTGGCTGGAACCCAGCGCGGCATGGCCATAACAGTAGCTCTTGCCATTGATCCGGGTACGTAGAATCCTGAACCGGCCGCTACTCACTGTACCGATCAGTTTTCTGAGCTCAAGAACCGATGTTTTTCCAGGCAGATTTCCAACAAAAATATCCATTCGTACTTCCTAATTTTAGTTCTCTGTGGCCAACATTATTATTTTAGTGCCTGATTATGCTCCGAAGTATACCGATTTTTCAACTTTACGTAGTGATTTGATACATATTCGATGTATTCAAGTTCTTTTTCAGTTAATTCACGTACTTGTTTTGCGGGTATCCCCATCCATAAATAACCACTTGTCAGCACCTTGCCAGGGGTGACCAGGCTGCCTGCACCCAGCATCACCCCGGACTCAACAATGGCGCCATCCATCACGGTACTGCCCATGCCAATCAGGCAAAGATCTTCGACCTGGCACCCGTGTAAAATCACCCCGTGCCCTACCGTTACCCTGCTGCCGATTTGAAGCCGGTAACCACCAGGCTGGTACTCACTGTCATGGGTTACATGCAGTACGGATCCGTCCTGAATATTGGTCCTGTCGCCGACCCTGATTTTATGTATGTCACCACGGATCACGACATGCGGCCATACCGAGCTGTCACGGCCCAGCACGACGTCACCTATAACCTGAGCACTTTCATCAACATAGGCACTTGCATCGATGGCCGGTTGCAGCCCGTCCAGTGAACGAATCACCATACACCGCCTCTGATATCTGATTTGCAAACAAAATCAAACTTCTACACACTTGCAATTAATATAGTCGATTCCGGGCAGGATAATGAGCTATTGGAATATTATCTTTCTGATTACGGGTATTGTAATCGTTTTACCATACCTTGCCGTACCCCTTGTTGTCAGGGCAAAACAGGTCATTAACCGTTCGCCGGATTATATTGAAATCGGGCAGGATGGGCTGCCTGCCGATGTGCTTCAGTTTTTTAACAGTGTATCTGGTGGGCTACTCTCACTGGGCTTTGCACATAAGGCCACTATCAACATACGTAATTTTGCACCGGGCCAGAATACATTTTTTCAGGTTTACTATCACCAGGAAGATAAAAATGCCGCTGTAATCACCAATATGCTGCAGGAAATGCCCGGCACTGAAGGCCAGCATACCCGGTATATCGAATTTAATACCGTTTTTGAAAATGGTCTGGAACTGAGCGTTACCAACAACAAACTGATACGACCGCCTGGCTTTTGCACCGACAAGATCATTATCCATATCCCGGATTATTCCGGGATGGACAGACTCTATCGTTTACACAAGGATCTGAAGTTGTTTTACGGAAAGGGCAGCCCCTGCCGGCTGCCGGATGAGGGGCAGATTATCAGTGAAATCAAAAGAACATTATTAAAGGAACTGGAATGTTCGGTAAAATCCGGCTTTCAGTATCTGGATAAATCCACCAACCAGTACCGGCCGACACTAAAGGGTGCCTACATGACCACCTGGTATCAATTGTGGCCTGTGGGATCAATTAAACTTGCGCTACTCAAACGCAAGGCAAGAAAGCTGATAAAACTCGCCTGATTTATGAGCGCCGGAACCAGGACAGCGCTATTCACATCACGGCCGGAATTGACCGCTATCGTTCAGGCCAGATCAGATGAATACGGTATACCCGTTGTAAACAGGATGGATGAAGCCGATTATTGCCTGATTCTGGAAAATCATCCGTCCGGGGCAGGCTATCTATGCTGTTTGCAGCAAATTGGCAGTGATGCGCCAGGGTCTGTTCACGTCGACTTTACCAAAGGCAAGGTTGCACACAGGCGCCTGTATGGCGGCGGCAGGAAACAGCCTTTAGCGCGGGCTGTTGGCGTGAAGCCCGGCATCAGCCCTTCGGTGATTGATGCCACGGCCGGGCTGGGCCGTGACGGGTTTGTGCTGGCCTGCATGGGTTGTCAGGTAACCATGCTGGAAAGAAACCCGGTAATTTTCGAGCTGTTATCCAATGGTTTGCAGCGGGCCGGAACAGACCCGGAGGTGGGTGATATCGTTAACAGGCAAATCAGCCTGATTCATGCCGATGCAATCGATTACCTCGGGAATATAGACCCGCAGTCAATTCCTGATACCATCTATCTTGACCCGATGTACCCTGCAAGAGAAAAATCGGCGCTGGTAAAAAAGGAAATGCGTTATTTTCATGACATTGCCGGTAATGACGGGGATTCGGGACGTTTGCTGGCGGCAGCAATGAGATGCAAACCAAAACGTATCGTTGTAAAAAGGCCCGGGGTGGCGGCGCATCTGGATAACAGGGTGCCTGCAACCAGTATAACCAGTAAAAACACACGCTATGATATTTATCTGTAATACGCTGTTATCCCGTTAACTTTTGAAACGAGCATAAATGTGAGGACATGGAATCGGCATAGCCAGATAAAGACCGTCTGCCACAGGGATGCGGCAGCCGAGCGGCCAGGGATGGCATCTTTTGCGTGTCTTTATCTGGCTATGCCGGTTTCATGTCCGCAATGCCCTGTTTAGCTCAAAATGGTCTTGCCGTTTACGTTTCAACCATATTTGTTACAGGTTAACGGGGCAGCAGTGCTGTAATACATAAATTGGACAACAACATGAAAAACAGAATCACTGACCTTGAAATAAGAATCACCCATCAGGAATCATCAATCGATGAACTGACCCGAACGATACTTGTACAGGACAAGGTGATTAAACAACTGAAACAGGATATGGAAATAATACAAAACCAGATGAAGGAATTATCAAGTGAACTCTCCAATATCGCACACGTCTCGGAAGAAACGCCACCGCCGCATTACTGACATACTGAATGATTATGATGACAGTTTGTGTAAAGGCAATTTATGCATGATGTCCTGATACAGATCTTTGCCTTGATCGGCCTGGGTGTCATCTACTCGTTTTTCAGGCCCGGCGGTATCGATAATGTTGTTGTGAGGAATGTGCTGACCAGCTCGGTTTATTATGTATTCCTGCCGGCGCTGGTACTTAATGTTCTATGGCATGCAACGCTGGATCTGACCAGTGTTAAAATTTCAGCCAGCGCGAATATCGGTATTATATCCAGCCTTGTTCTTGCCTCGGTATTCTGCCGCTTCTGTAATTCAAGGCGTGATATCACCGGTGCAATGATGCTGGCGGCGGCCTTTCCCAATGCCACCTATATCGGGCTACCCCTGCTTGAGAGTACATTTGGCAGCTGGGCCAGAAGTATAGCGATACAGTTCGACATGTTCGCCGCCTCCCCGCTGGTACTGACAGCGGGCATTATCATCGCTGAACGATTCGGGAAAACCACGCAGCACGCACGGCCATTCAGGGCATTGCTCAAGGCGGCGCCATTATGGGCCGTGGTGATTGCCATTGGCTTAAACCTGTCAGATGTCAGTGCGCCTGCCTGGCTTGATGGGTTGCTGGAAAAACTGGGCAGTGTGGTTGTCCCGTTAATGCTGTTTGCAGTCGGCCTGGCCCTGCCCAGGGGACTGTCGGAATGGCGCAGTCTCCCCGCAGTTATTCCGGTTGTCTTGATTCAGCTGTTTATCATGCCACTGATCGTCTGGTTTACTGCCACTCAACTGGGTATGGAAGGTGAAACACTGCGCGCACTGGTTGTTGAGTCGGCACTGCCCAGCATGGCGTTGGGCATCGTGATATGTGATCGGTTTGGCCTGAATACGGGAATTTATGCCGCCGCATTGATGATGACGACACTCATCAGCTTTTTCACGCTGCCACTCTGGTATTGGTGGGTATAACAGGGGCGCACAGGGGAAACCAAGGCCTTTTTATCGGTCAGTTACATCGAATAGCAGGATTAACGGGCGGGACGAAAATAATCAGGAAAATGAAGCGGTTTCACGCCTCTGTGTCCTCTTTCCAGGTTCGGCAAGCTCCCGTGCCAATAATCAGTCTTCCAGTAACTCGAACCTCTCTGAGGGGGGCAATAACAGATTGACGGTTTCCGAATTATCATATCCGTAAAATTCCTTCAGGAAGGCAAATACATCCTCTCCCGGCTCCAGATCAACGCCGTCAACAACCGAACGTGCGATGGCACAGGCCTCCGGGGCGGTCATTTCAATGGTGAACAATCGACCTTCAATTCTAAACCCGGCGGCCAGCATGGCATCACGTATTGCTCTCCAGACCCTGCCACAATCATCGTAGAGTTGGCTTTCATAATCCAGGTTAATCATGATCCCGTAACGCATGGCATCCTCACTTTTTTTCTGTATTTGCTGTTATCTTGTTATTCCAGCACTCGTTTGGACGTCACCCACCTGTGCACAGCTCTTTTTTTAACATGTTTTCAGATCTTTAGCGATACTGGCAGGAAAGAATATAGAGCAATTGCGCCAACAGCCAGATAAGCGGTAAACGTGGAACCCCACCATCACCTGGAAAAATAATCATATAAATCAATCAGTTATATCAAACAGACAATGCAGGCTCCTGGAGGCGAGCGGCCTGTTCACGCAACGATAAAATCTGGTCTTCCCAGTAACGTGAGGTATTGAACCATGGAAAATTATGTGGAAATGCCGGATCTGACCAGCGCCGGGCCAGCCACGCAGAGTAATTAAACATTCTCAATGTACGCAGCGGCTCGATTAGATGAAGCTCGCGACCGTCAAACTCACGAAACATCTCATAACCTGCAATCAGATCCGATAACTGAATACTCATCTCCTGACGCTCACCGGACAGCAACATCCATAAATCCTGAATGGCGGGGCCGGTACGGGCATCATCAAAATCGACAAAATGGGGACCGTCATCGGTCCACAGGATATTGCCTGGATGGCAATCCCCGTGGAGCCGAATATTTTGCACGCTGCCGGCCCGGTTATAACAGTGCCGGATTTCTTTCAACAAATCCTCGGCCAGTGTCCGGTAGGCCAATTGCAGCTCCGCGGGGATAAAGTCATGTTCCAGCAGCCATTCAACTGATTGCTCGCCGTAGGTCTCAATGCTGATTCCCGGCCTGTGCCGGAATGAGCCGGCCTCACCCACTGCGTGAATCTGCGCCAGAAACCGCCCCATCCATTCACAATGTTCGGGCTGGTCCAGCTCTGGCCAATGCCCCCCACGCCTGTGGAAAACGGCAAAACGAAAGCCACTGTAACGATGCAATGATTTGCCATCGGTGTCACGCAACGGTGCCACGACGGGTAGCTCACGTCCGGCCAGCTCGAAACTGAATTCATGTTCTTCAGCAATGGCCTCGTCTGTCCACCGTTCGGGCCGGTAAAATTTGACGATCAGTGGTTGCCCCTGCTCGAGCCCAACCTGGTAAACACGGTTTTCATAACTGTTCAGCGCCAGTTGCCTGCCGTTGGACTCATAACCGAGGGACTCGACTGCCTGGATAACCACATCCGGCGTCAGGGCATCATAAGGGTGGAGATGGGCCATTCAGTTTCCATAATTCAGACTTGATACAAACCGTGCTAGATTAACATCTTTTCAGCACAACCGGATTCAATAAAATACCATGAGCACAAAAAACCCGTTACTGACCTTTACAGGCCTGCCACCCTTCAGCCAGATCCAGCCCGAACACATAGAGCCTGCCATCGATCAATTACTCGAGGACAATCGTAAAAGGCTCGGGCAACTGCTGGACTCAGCGGATCAGTTCACGTGGGAAAATCTGGTGGAACCCCTTGAGGATATGATGGACAGGCTGTCTGCCGTCTGGTCGCCGGTCAGTCATATGAATTCGGTTGTCAATGGCGACGCACTTCGCGAGGCCTATAATGCCTGCCTGGAAAAACTGAGCGAATATTATACCGAGCTGGGTCAAAACGAAAAACTGTTCAGCGCCTACAAAATGATCGCAGAAGGTGATGTATATAATGATCTGGATCAGGCACAGCGAAAGGTCATTGAAAATGAATTACGCGATTTTCACCTGTCTGGTATTGACCTGTCTGACAAGGATAAAAAACGCTACCGTGACATCATGCAGGAACTTTCAAAATTGACATCAAAATTTGGAGAGAATGTCCTCGATGCCACCCAGGCATGGAGCCGGCACATTGAGAATGAAAATGAACTTTCGGGCCTGCCGGATACGGCCATTGCCCTGGCAAAACAGCAGGCCGAGGCGGAAAATAAAACGGGATGGTTATTTAATCTCGAATTTCCCTCTTACTACCCCGTTATAACCTATGCCGACAATCGTCAACTTCGTCGTGAAATGTATACGGCCTATGTGACCCGTGCATCGGATGAAGGCCCGAATGCAGGTCAGTGGAATAACAGCACGGTCATGGAGAGAATTCTTGCGCTCCGCCATGAAGTCGCACAACTGCTGGGGTTCAGTAACTACGCCGAACGTTCAATTGAAACCAAAATGGCTGCATCCACAGAACAGGTTATCAATTTCATGCAGAAACTCGCAGAACAATCATTACCTGCCGCCAGGCAGGAACTGGATCGGGTTCGCCGGTTTGCCAAAAATGAAGCGGGGGCAGATAAACTGGAGGCCTGGGATATACCCTACTACTCCGAAAAACTCAGGCAATCACAATACAATATTTCACAGGAAGAATTAAAACCCTATTTCCCGGCCAGTCAGGTCATTGATGGCATGTTCGCCGTTGTTGGAAAACTGTATGACATCCGCATCAGCGAGAAAAAGGACATAGACACCTGGAATGAAAACGTCCGGTTTTTCGAGATTACCGATAATGATAATCAACTTCGCGGACAGTTTTATCTCGACCCCTATGCGCGCGCCAACAAACGCGGCGGGGCATGGATGGATGAATGTATCAGCCGCAAGGGCAGAAACGGCAAAATACAAACACCTGTTGCCTACCTGACCTGTAATTTTACACCGCCGATCGGCGACGACCCCGCACTGCTGACTCATAATGAGGTGGAAACCCTGTTTCATGAATTCGGTCATGGCCTGCATCATATGTTGACGCAGGTCGACTACACCAGTGTATCGGGCATCAGTGGTGTAGCCTGGGATGCAGTAGAGCTGCCCAGCCAGTTCATGGAAAACTGGTGCTGGGAACGCGAGGCACTCGACCTGTTTGCATGCCACTACCAGACCGGCAAAAAAATACCCGAAGACCTCTATCAACGCATGAAGGCGGCAAAAAACTTTCAGTCGGCCATGCAAATGGTCAGACAGCTTGAATTCTCGCTGTTTGATTTCCGCCTGCACATGGAATATGACCCGGACAAGGGCGCGCAGGTCTACGCATTACTCGACAAGGTACGTAAACAGGTTTCTGTCATACAACCCCCTTCATTCAATCGCTTTCCGCACAGTTTTTCACATATTTTTGCGGGTGGATATGCAGCCGGATACTACAGCTATAAATGGGCCGAGGTTTTATCCGCGGATGCCTTCTCGGCCTTTGAAGAAACACACATTTTTGACCGCAAAACGGGGCAGCGATTTTTGCAGACCATCCTTGAAAAGGGCGGCTCGAAAGAACCGATGGAACTGTTTATTGATTTCCGTGGGCGTGAACCGACTATTGACGCACTACTACGACATAGCGGCCTGGCTGCATGACATTTAATGCAGACCACTGTCCCGTTAACTTATGAAGCGTGCATAAATGTGAGGACATGGAATCGGCATTGCCAAATAAAGGCCGTCTGCCGCAGGGACGCGGCAGCCGAGCGGCCAGGGATGGCATCTTTTGCGTGTCTTGATTTGGCAATGCCGGTTTCATGTCCGGAATACTCTGTTTAGCTCAAAACGTATTTGCCGTTTACGTTTCAACTATATTTGCTACAGGTTAACGGGACAGTGGTGAGTGCAGGCAATCTTTTACTGCCTGCCAGATTGACAGTTTGTCATCCCGGCTCATGGCCGCATGTGCAGGGCTGGTAGAGGGCAGGCGTTTGTATTGCAGGTGACCGAATGTATCGGCAACACCGGAATGTACGTGCTTCATATACTCCTGTTCTGCCCGGGCGCCATTAAAGAAAATAAACTCGATTGCCGGGTGGCTTGCATAGAAATCATTAAAATTATTTGCCACAACGGATGGTCCGTCTATGGCAGAATCCAGACTGCCTTTGCGGTCACACGCCTTCAGCACGTCCCACAAGGCGATACCATTCCCGGCCAGTAACCCGGTGCGTTCTTGATAGTCAAGTGCAGGATCAAAACCGAACAGATTGCCGGCAATAAACCAGAAACTGTTACGGGGGTGGGCATAATACCGGTTTTGCCGCAAGGATTCCTTGCCCGGCATTGAACCCAGAATCAGTACCCTGGCATCTTTTTTACAAATGGCAGAAAAACTGTATATCGTACTCATATGGCGCGCGGCACTTACTCTACTCATTGCTACAAATTACGGGCCTCTACTTCCAGGAACATCTTTGACACATGCTTGCCAAATATTTCATCGAAACCGGCCCAGTCTTTATATGCATGCAGGACGTTGGCGGCAACCGGCTTGATTTCATAGTTCTCAAGCCCTTTCTCGTATCCTGATTTCACGATGACTTGCAATTTCTGCAAATAATCAAGGAAGGGTTTGACGGCAAAATCAAAACTGCCACTTTTGCCATGGCCCGGAATAAACGTTTTAATATCCAGCCCCCGTGCATACTTCAGCACCTTGATAACCCCGTACATACTTGAGCTGTTGTCAAATTGGCCCATTCTTTTGTTAAAGCTGTTATCACCCAGGAACAGCGTCTTGCTTTCGACATGCTCAATCATAATATCGTTGTCGGTATGGGCCCTGCCAAGAGAATGAATGCGTAGATGCTGGCCGCCAATCGTCAATGTATCACCGTGTTTGCTGACATGACCAGGTGCAACGATTTTTGTCCCCCGGCTCTCACCTTCGGTCATCTTGTCCATCAGGTCGATCCAGAACAACCCTGCCTGGCCGTTGGCCTTCTGGATCATTAATCGATGGCCATAAATCCTTACCTTTGGATAGACCTCCTTTATGGCATAATTGGCCAGCCAGTGATCGCCGTGAATGTGTGTATTGAAAATTGCTATAACCGGTTTTTTCGTAATCTTGCCAATCTCTTCAAGCACCTTCTTGCCCACCTGATAGGTGCTGCCTGGATCAATCAGAATGACCCCCTTGCCAGTAATAATAATCCCGGGGTTATTCATAAAACCTTTATTCTGCTTGTTTGGCAAGCTCAGCGGGCCATGCATGATGTAAACATTTGCGCCCACTTTTTCAAACTTGAAACTGCCCAACCCCGGCAAATTCCACGCATGAACGCAGACAGGCAAAAATAATATAAACCATATCGCTCTCTTCATTTTTTTCGCCCCCGGACTTAACGCCCTTCAGGTAGTTCCTTAATATAGACATCCTGTTTACTATACGGTATTTCAATACCCCGGGCGTTAAATTCCTTGTAAACAGTTGTATTGAGCGCATCAAGAACCCGCCCGCGAAGTTCAGGGTTGTTAACCCAGCACAACAGTTCAACATCCAGTCCCGAGGCCCCGAATGCACGAAAACGGACACGCGGCTCCGGGACAGTGCAGACCTGTTGTTCAGAAACGGCTATCGTCATCAGCAGCGCTTTCACCTGGTCAATATCCGACCCGTAGGCCACGCCCACCTTGACGCGGATACGGAATTTTTCATATGGCCCGCCCGACTCATTGACGATACGGGTATTGCCCATTATGGCATTGGGGATGGTGATCTCGACATCGTCGCGAGTTAACAACCGCGTACTCCGTATACCAATATGCGTGACCTTGCCGCGTTCCCCACTCTCCAGCACGACGTAGTTTCCAATGTTGTAAGGTGCATCGGCGAGGATAAACACACCGGAAAAAAGGTTGGCCAATGTGTCTTTTGCAGCAAAACCGATGGCAATACCGAGGATGCCCGCGGAGGCCAGCCAGGCAGTCATGTCGATATCCCATGACCGGAAAATCAGGTATACAGAAACAACAAGAACCACAATAAAAACCAGATTCTCAAACAGTGGGCGGGTCTGCGGACGCACGATCGACTGTTCTTTTGAGTTTCTGCTCATTACACGCAATACAATTTTGAACAGGCGCAGGACAAAACCGGACCAGAATATTATCAGCAGGGTTGCAACAACAGATACCGAAAAATCACGTACAGACTGGGGCAGGCCGAGCGGTAACATCGCCAGCAATATGCCAACAAGCAATACACTCCAGAAGACCGGCCTTTGCAGGGCTGAAACCAGTTGGTCGTCCCATTGAACATGCGTACGCCTGGCAAGACGGCCCACTACCCTGGTGATCAGTACGGATGCCAGGATGGCCAGCACGAATCCTGCCACCAGTATGATCAGCGCCATCACGTCGGGGTGGCCTGTAAAGAAACCAAGCAGTGGCTTCAGTTGCAAAAACAGGCTGTTCAGTAATGCTTCCTGGTTGTTACTGCCTTCAATCATCCGTTGGTATCCAGATAGTTAAATTTACTGCCGGTTTTATTCTGCCACCACCCGCCTGAAATGCCTTTGGTGTGGGCGGGTAATTTTTTATGGTCATCTGCAAAATATTCTTATACCCAAAACAGGGGGCAAGGCAATCACATGGACTGGCTAATCCAGAAGTCTGCATAATTCATCAACTGCCTGCATTGTACCTTCTGCCCTGACAATATTATGCCTCTCCCGGGACATCACACCCTGAACTGCCTCGCTGATATTACCACCCTGGAGATCATCTCTGGATAATTCATCACAAACTGCGTTGGCCTTTAACCATTCAACCAGATAACTCTCTTCGGGCCAGCCTGGCCGGCGGGTATACAACACCGGGATACCATTACAGGCAGACTCTGCAAACATACCATACCCCGGCTTGGTAATGACAACATCACACGATGCCAGTATATCGATATAATTTACACCGACTGACTCTATCGAAATAAAGTCTTCCCGCGTCGTTATGTCCTTGCTGGCAACTATGTAAATCACATCTTCCAGCCGTGGCCAGCAATTAAAATCCATTGGCAGGCCGACCCCGCCATATGATATCAGCACCAGTCTGGCTGAACTGGCCAACCCCGTCTTTTCCCTGATCCAGCCGGATCTGTCGACCCCGGTACGGGCCACGGTAGCAATTTTTCTCACGTTCGCAAGCTCTGTCATGGGCATGCCCGGTGTTAACCCCAGAAATACCTCGGCCTTGTTATAGGCCTCTTTCATTTGCCCTATAATCCCGGTGGCCCCTGGATAATGGGCACAATAGGCCTTGTAGATATCCACCCAGCTCAACGAACACATATTGATAACAGGTATGGACAATCTGTCAGCCGCAGCATTGACCGTATAGGAAATATTGGAGAAGACCGCAGCGGGCCTGACAGACTCCAGCAGCCCGGCGGCCCGCTTGATAGTTGTGTCCCAATCCTTATGTACCGAGCTGTATCGTCGGTGACTGGCCTCTATGTCCACATCCAGTGCATTTTTCATCACCATACCGAAATCTGTCTCCACCTCGATATGTTCAAAACCAAACTCAAGGCCGGCATCCAGCAATGCACGCGGTGCGGCACACTGGATAACCAGCCTGACATCCGGTCTTACCTCGTTGAGTTTTTCAAGAACCGGTATCGTCTGTGCGATATGGCCATAACCATGAAATGAAATTGCACAATAAAGCGTTTTATTCATCTTTTGGTGTTTGTTATATATAGTGCATAATACATAACCACTATCATACTGGTTTTACTTACCATGAAATATAGCGATTTACGCGACTTTATTCAGCAACTGGAAGGCAGGGGTTTATTAAGACGCATCCAGACCGAGGTGGATCCCTGCCTGGAAATGACAGAGATTTGTGACCGGACCCTGAAGGCCGGTGGCCCCGCCCTGCTGTTTGAAAACCCGAAGGGCTCGGCTATACCGGTACTGGCCAATCTGTTCGGGACACCGGAGCGCGTCGCCATGGGCATGGGGGAGGAATCGGTAGCGGCCCTGCGGGATGTGGGCAAACTGCTCGCCTTTTTAAAGGAGCCGGAACCACCAAAGGGCCTGAGGGATGCATGGGATAAACTGCCGGCCTATAAACAAGTCATGAACATGGCGCCGAAGGTAGTCAAAAAGCCCTTGTGCCAGCAACGGATTATTGAAGGGGGTGCCGTTGATCTCGGCAACCTGCCAATACAAACCTGCTGGCCCGGTGATGTGGCGCCCCTTATCACCTGGGCACTGGTTGTCACCCGTGGCCCAAACAAGGAAAGACAAAACCTGGGTATTTACCGCCAGCAGGTCATCGCTAAAAACAGAGTGATTATGCGCTGGCTTGCACACCGTGGCGGGGCGCTCGATTTCAAGGAATGGTGCGAACAATATCCCGGCAAACCCTTCCCTGTCGCGGTCGCATTGGGTGCAGACCCGGCGACAATACTCGCAGCTGTTACCCCGATTCCGGATTCATTATCAGAATATGCATTCGCCGGTCTGCTGCGTGGTGACAAGACCGAGGTCGCCAAGTGCCTCGGCAATGATCTGCAGGTACCGGCTTCGGCAGAATTTGTTCTTGAAGGCCATATCTACCCGGACGATGTGGCCGAAGAAGGACCCTTCGGTGACCACACCGGCTATTACAACGAGGTCGAACGCTTTCCCGTTTTTACCATTGAACGGATCACCAGTAGACAAAACCCGATTTACCACAGCACCTATACCGGCCGTCCACCCGATGAGCCCGCCATTCTCGGCGTTGCGCTGAACGAGGTTTTCGTGCCGATATTGCAAAAACAGTTTCCGGAAATTACCGATTTTTACCTGCCACCGGAAGGCTGCTCCTACCGGTTGGCCATCGTCAGTATGAAAAAACAGTACCCCGGGCATGCCAGGCGCGTCATGATGGGGGTGTGGTCTTTTCTGCGCCAGTTCATGTACACCAAGTTTATCATCGTTGTTGATGATGATATCAACACCCGGGACTGGAAGGACGTGATCTGGGCCAT
The DNA here is from genome assembly GCA_011052215.1 of Gammaproteobacteria bacterium. Taxonomy (GTDB): domain Bacteria; phylum Pseudomonadota; class Gammaproteobacteria; order JAADHQ01; family JAADHQ01; genus JAADHQ01. The sequence goes on along the minus strand of DRJK01000089.1, from coordinate 2,969 downwards.
GACCACACGTATGGACCCTGTACGTGATACCACCCTGATCGAAAATACGCCCATCGACTACCTGGATTTCGCGTCACCCGTGTCGGGCCTGGGCGGCAAGATGGGGCTGGATGCAACCACAAAATTACCGGGTGAAACCAGCCGTGAATGGGGCACACCTGTTGCCATGTCGGAAGAGGTTAAACAACGTATTGATGAGATCTGGCAAGACCTTGGAATTAACCCCGGATAAACGGGAACCATTCATATTTCTGTACAATAATCTTGACAATACTGCCAGGCCGGTGGTCTCCTGCAAAGGACTACGACCGTTCGCTTCGACACGCGCCCTGCCCTGAACGTCAAGGCAACGGCAAAGGATCTGCTCCCCGGTGACATGAGCTACTACAGCTATTCAGGGTCACTGACAACACCCCCTTGTAGTGAAGGTGTAGACTGGATGGTTATGAAGACCCCGGTTGAGGTCTCTGCGGAACAGGTCAAGCAGTTCAATTCCCTGATGCACAACAATAATCGCCCGGTTATGCCGGTGATGGGAAGGGCCATTACAAGCCACTGATTTGCTAACTTGCTGTTCCACAATAAAAAGCCGTGCATTTGCACGGCTTTTTATCCCGGCCATTGGGCCGATCGGTCAGGAGGGTGGTGACACATGCGGGCTAGTGATATGGTTATAATAAAATAACCGTTGCGTGGGGAGACGAGTCATGCGCACTATCATGGTACTGAATACAAAAGGGGGCTGCGGCAAGTCCACTATTGCAACCAACCTGGCCAGTTATTTTGCCTATGAGGAAGAACTGGGCGTTGTCCTCGAGGACTTTGACCCGCAAGGTTCCAGTACGGAATGGCTGAAGGAACGGCCTGAGGAATACCCGGAAATTACCGGTATCAAGGCATGGAAGGAACCCGCACGTGCCCCCAGAAATACCGATGTCGTCATAATCGATGCCCCTGCTGCCACTTACGGCAAGGACATGACTGCACTGGTTCGGCGCGCAGACACCATCCTCATTCCGGTATTACCATCACCCATCGATATCCGCGCCGCCGCCCATTTCATCCATGACCTGTTACTACAGGGCAAGGTTTCACGCAAGCAGACCAGGCTGGCCGTTATCGCCAATCGTGTGCGTGAAAACACCCTGGTTTTTCATTCCCTTGAGAAATTCCTGAAAAGTCTGAAAATCCCCTTTATCACCACCCTCCGCGATACCCAGAACTATATCCGTACGGCCGAAAGGGGTATTGGTATATACGAAATGGCCCCCTCCAGTGTCTACCAGGATCTGGAACAATGGGAGCCGCTGGTAAAATGGTTGCGTAGCAAACATAGCCTGCCCGCCGGTAAAAAATAGCCCTCAACACCGATATCCATAATAAAATAAGGTAATAACCCCAATACCTGAGGGTTTTAATAGGCTATTATTTAGGTGAGAATGCAACACCTTTTTCCCAATGAAAGAAATTTATGAAACATCGAGTACAAATAGCCTCAACCAGCCATGCCTTCACGGCCCCGGATAACGAGACGGTACTGGAGGCTGCCTTGTTAGCGGGTATACACCTGCCTTATGGCTGCCGCACGGGTCGATGTGGTGCCTGCAGGGGGAAAATACTGCAGGGGGTCGTACGCTATGATGAAAAACCGGCCGCGCTGGATCAGGACATGGAGGGATGTGGCCTTGCCCTTTTCTGCCAGGCACGGGCATGTACTGATCTGGTAATTGAAATAGATGAAATCGAAAAACTGAACCAGATTAAAGACATAAGGACACCCGCGAAGGTGGCACGACTTGACCGGCTGTCACACGATGTCATGCGCGTCTGCCTGAAATTACCGGACAATATTCGCTTGCAGTTCTTCGCCGGCCAATACATCGATATTATTCAGGATAACGGTGAACGCCGCAGTTTTTCCATCGCCAACGCCCCTCATGATGATGAATTTATTGAGCTGCATATCAGGAACATCCCGGGCGGGGAGTATACACGATACATATTTGGCCAGATAAAACCAGGCGATATCATGCGGATTGCGGCCCCGATGGGTGGCTTCATGCTGGATGAATCATCAGACCGCCCGATCATCATGGTAGGTGGTGGAACCGGTTTTGCCCCGCTAAAGGGAATGCTGGAGCATGTATTTCATTCGGGCCATGAAAAACCTGTCCACCTTTTCCGGGGTGCACGCTCAAAGTGCGACCTGTACCTGCCGGATTTACCTGTGGCCTGGGCGCGTCAATACCCGCTGTTTCAATACACACCGATTCTGTCTGACCCACGGGCCGATGATGGCTGGGAAGGCCGGACGGGGCTCGTTCATCACGCAGTCATGCAACATTACCCCGACCTGGGTCAGATGGATATATACATCAGTGGTGCCCCTGCCATGGTCTACGCCGCCCGTGATGATTTTATCGGTAAAGGGGTTCCCGAAGAGCGGATATTCTCGGATGCCTTTGAATTTAATTCAAAACAGGAAAAGGTTACACCGTAGTCTGCCGTAGCGCATTATGGGATGAACATCGAGTACCAGACGGCGAACCCGGGTGCTGTTGCAATTTACTTGTTAGTGCTTTTTTGATGTTCCACATAATCATCAAGCAATTGTCGTATCATTTTTTGATATTGCATGTGATGTTTTTTTGCAGCCGCCTTAAAATAGACAACACTCTCTGTGCTTAGTGATATTGTAACTTTCGTATTTTGTGTTTTAAGTGCAAGTTCCTCAGGTGATGGTAGGAAATCAGCGATTAACTTAATTTCACCAATAGGCTCTTCACTATATTGAATTTTCTTGTTCATAGATTTTTTTACCTTTTCGCCAATAACCAGCACCGATGATTCGAATGTGCCCAGATCGATACGTTAACCGAACAGTTAGAATTCCGTTTCTATCTTCATTTAACCCGAAACAATAATAGCGTTGTTCTTCCTGGCTATGGTTTACATCCTCAGCAATAACA
>DRJK01000088.1 GCA_011052215.1 Gammaproteobacteria bacterium | reverse complement strand
TCCGCAGTTGTCGGGGAAGAAGTAGACTATCGTGATGGTACGACAGTTTTAAAGGGATACCTGGCCTATGACAATGCCAGCAATAAAAGACGACCGGGTATTCTGGTTGTACATGAATGGTGGGGGCATAACGCGCATGCACGTAATCGGGCGCGAATGTTGGCCAAGCTGGGTTACACAGCACTGGCAGTTGATATGTATGGTGATGGCAGGCAGGCCAGCCACCCGAAGGATGCGGGCAGGTTTGCCAGTGCCGTAAGCGGGAATATGGAGTTGGCAAAGGCACGTTTTATGGCGGCACTGAACCTGTTGAACAAACATGTCACCGTAGATAAAAACAGGACGGCCGCAATCGGTTTCTGTTTTGGTGGTGGTATTGTTCTGAACATGGCGCGTCAGGGGCTGGATCTGGACGGGGTTGTCAGTTTTCATGGCAGTATTACAACGACAAGCCCGGCAAGAAAAGGAGTGGTCAAGGCACGGATTCTGGTATTAAACGGGGCGGATGACCCTTTTACAACAGCTGGGGACATTGAAAAGTTTAAAAAAGAAATGACATCGGCCGGAGTGGATTACAGGTTTGTTAATTACCCCGGTGCAAGGCACAGTTTTACTAACCAAGAGGCCGACCGGCTTGCAAAAAAATTCAATCTGCCGCTTGGATACAATAGCAAGGCCGACAAACAGTCATGGAAAGAAATGCAGCAGTTTTTTAATGAAATATTTAAATAACAGTTTTTTTATTTTTTCGCGCGTGGTGGTGTAAAGCCACCTGTGCCGGAATATTGGCCTTCATTAAACAAAAACCCCAGCATATGTTCCTCAATAAGGGTCAGGCTGCGTGGATCGGAGGTATTCAGACCGTTTTCATTGATGACCATGGTCAGGTGCTCCAGCCATTTTTTCCATCCTTCCGCTGAAACAGACTGGACGATGCGTTGACCCAATTCGCCAGGATGCGGAGCGGCCTCCATTGCTTCGGCTTCTGTCTTGAGAACTACACATTGTATTATTGTGGCCATATCTGTATATCCTGATTTTAAACAAGGTCAATAAGTGAACTATTCTATCACGTTTTCATGCAAGGAAAAGCCATGTTGTTGTACGGGTATACAGATACTTTCTCCGGGTTGTTTTCCTTGTCCTTGTATACCTGGCCTCTACCCTGCAGCAAGCTAAAACGGCTTGACCGTGACCAGGATAATGACCCCGATCAGTAGCAGTACCGGAAATTCATTAAGCCACCGGTAAAAGACATGGCTGTGCCTGTTTCTGTCCATACGAAAATCACGCAGTAATCTCCCGCAATAGACATGGTAGATGACAAGCAAGACAACCAGCGCCAGCTTGACGTGTAGCCAGCCAGTGTCCCGGTAAGCGGCCCAGGCATAGTCCATCAGCATCCAGATACCCAGTAGTACGGTGATGACTGCACTGGGAGTCATGATGCCATGGAACAGTTTGCGTTCCATTATCTTGAAGCGTTCTATGCTGGTTTCATCTTCTGCCATCGCGTGATAGACAAATAACCTTGGCAGATAGAACAGGGCAGCAAACCAGGTAACCATAAAGATGATATGAAAAGCCTTGACCCATAACATGATTACTTGCCCTCGTTGGCTGATGATAGTAATGCGATGATCTTGCCCCCCAGTTTTTCCATGTCAGGAACCCCCGATTTCCGGTAAATAATATTACCATGTGTATCAATCAATATCGTTGTCGGTGTTAAAGGTTGTTTCATTCCGAACGCGTGCATAATTTTCCGGTCTGTATCCAGAATAACCGGGTAGGGGATCCCTTTTTGTTTAATCATCTCAACAACCTGTATGGGCAGGTCATAAAACATATTAACACCGATAATCACCAGTCCCCTGGAATTCAGCTCATTATACAGATGAATAAGGTAAGGAATCTCTTTCAGGCAGGGCGTACAGGTCGTGGCCCAGAAATTGACAAGCACAGGCCTGCCCTTCAGTGAGCCGATACGAATTTCCTTTCCGGTAGTCGATTTCAGGGTAAGGTCAGGCGCCTGTCTGTTGCCGGACGGTGGCAACCAGATAAAACCAAGCAGGATTGCCATCCCCAATACTGCACCCGCTGTGACCAGGTTCTTTTGTTTCATACCAGGTGATCTGTTTCTGATGCGGGTGGTGGCTTGCGGTTGTTTTTGGCCTCTTCTATATACGGTTTGGCGAGCTCACGATAAATAGCATCATGGTTGATGATCTTCGAAATACCATATGAAATAAAGGCCGTGATCATGATGGGTATCATAAGGGTCTGGTTATCTGTCATTTCCATGACAATAATGATTGCTGTCAGGGGTGTTTGAACCACGGCGGAAAAAAAGCCGACCATGCATAGAATAACAATGGCGGTTTCGGGCGTGCCACTGAACCAGGGTGAAACGATTGAGCCCAGGCCTGCACCTGCTGAAAGAGAGGGCGCAAATATTCCACCCGGGATACCACTCAGGTAAGAGACGATGGTCGCAATGATTTTGTAAAAAGTGTAGCCCGCATCGACCTGGCCTGCACCGGATAACAATTGCTTGGCTTCATTATAACCGGTTCCATAGGAAAGACCGTCCGAGGCCAGACCCATCAACGCAATAATCAGGCCGCAGATGCCGGCAACGACGAGTGGATGTCTGTTGCGAAACGGGTTGATGCAACGGCTGCCACGCACCAGCAGGTAGCTGAACAGGCCACCGGTGATGCCGCCGACCAGCCCACAGACCAGCACAGCCAGCAGGGCGCCGCTGACGACATCAATATCAACCCGGGTTGATCCAAAATAGGTGTAGTTGCCCTGCAGGGTAATGGCCGTGATACCGGCGATGACCACGGCGGTAATCAAGGTACCACTGGTGCGTTGTTCAAATGACTGGCTCATTTCCTCGATCGCAAACATAATACCGGCAAGTGGCGTATTAAAGGCGGCCGCAATGCCGGCAGCCCCTCCGGCCATGACCAGTCCTCTTTCCATGAAATGGGCAGGAAAGCGTGCCAGGTTGCCCAGCGAGTACATGATGGATGAACCGATATGCACCGTTGGCCCTTCACGACCGATAGAGGCGCCACAAAAAAGCCCGCCAACCGTGAGCAGAATCTTGCCGAACGTGATGCGCAGACTGAGCAATCTGGAGCGATCATGGTGGTCGGTCATTTCAATGGTGGCGATACATTGCGGAATCCCGCTGCCTTCGCCCCCGGGGAAAACCCGTTGTGTCAGCCAGACGATGGCGATCAGGCCGAGCGGGGTGATAAGAAAGGGTATGTATTGGGACTGTCTGACCTGGTGACGAAACCACTCATTGGCAAAGTCGCTGCTAATGGCCAGTACTGCCGCTACCAGGCCAACCAGCAAGGCACCACCAAAGAAAACCAGACGGATTTTCCATGCCTGAGCCGATACCAGGTGCTTACCTGAAGATTTTATTCTCGAAAACAAGAAGTCTGCCAATTAGTAAGATTTAATAAAAATTTGAGCGCAAGGATTCACCACCCAGCTTTTTTGCAAGAAAATTAATAATCTAGCGGACTGTCCGGAGGTGCTAGGCGTGATTTAAAAACGGTTATTTTTAATTAATAATAATCTAATATACTGAAATATAAGAAAAATAACTTGACTAGCTCAACCAATTTGGGTAATGTTTACTCAGAATTTAAATCGGTTATTATGTAACCCGACTCTGTTTATTATAACAATAACTATATCAATCACCACCTTGTTAAGCGGCATATGCCGCTTTTATTTTGCCCGTCTGTTTTATCAATACAGCGACTAGTCCGTATTTCAAGCAAATTTCAAGCAATTACGTGCAAAAAAAGTCACCAGGCCATATGATAATATCAATCAATTATTGGTTTCTGATGTGCGCATATATTGGCTCTGTCAGTAATTTATCAGGTATTTATAGATGATCAAGGCAGGTATTGTAGGTGGAACAGGCTATGCAGGAGTTGAATTGCTTCGCATTCTTGCCATGCATCCACAGGTTGAACTCAGCGTTATCACGTCCCGTTCCGAGGTGGGTAAGCCGGTATCCGGCCTGTTCCCTAACCTGAGAAACAAGGTCGACCTGGTATTCAGTGAGCCGGATCCGGTCGCACTGTCATCCTGTGATGTGGTTTTTTTTGCCACGCCAAATGGCACAGCCATGGCCACGACACCGGCACTACTGGACGCCGGGGCCAGGGTTATCGATCTCGCCGCAGACTACAGAATCAGGGATGTAGCGGAATGGGAACAGTGGTACGGAATGACGCATACCAGCCCGCAATTGCTGGACGAAGCGGTATATGGTCTGCCGGAAGTCAACCGTGAGTTGATCCGCAATGCACGTCTGGTTGCCAACCCTGGCTGTTATCCCACAGCGGTCTTGCTGGGTTTTTTGCCGTTGATCGAGGCCGGTCTGGTCGACAGTGATAACCTGATTGCAGATTGCAAGTCCGCCGTCAGTGGCGCCGGTCGGTCTGCAAATGTGAGCACATTGTTATGTGAGGCCAGTGAGAACCTCAAGGCCTACGGAGTGTCCGGACACAGGCATTTGCCAGAGATCAGGCAAGGGCTGGAGACGGCAGTGGGTATGCCAGTGGGGCTGACCTTTGTACCCCACCTGACGCCGATGATCAGGGGGTTACACGCAACACTTTATGCAACCCAGGTGACGGAAAACGACAGTTTGCAACGATTATTTGAGGATCGATATGCCGATGAACCCTTTGTGGACGTGCTCCCGGATGGTTCACACCCCGAAACCCGATCAGTAAAGGGCAGTAATTATTGCCGGATCTCGGTACATAAGCCTCAAGGGCGGGATATTGTCGTCGTTCTTTCGGTGATTGATAACCTGGTCAAGGGTGCGGCCGGTCAGGCGGTACACAATATGAACCTGATGTTTGGGCTGGAAGAGAGTATGGGTATCGATTCAGTCGCATTGATGCCCTGATTCAAGTATCCGTAACCCCGACCGACTATGTTTAAAACCACCTGGAAAATCTTTATCTTGCCGGCCACGATCTTGTCCATATTGGCATTTGGGGCCTGGACAGTTTTTGATTACGGGCGTTACCGGGCCGGTTTTGATAATGCATCGGCAATGAAGGTGCAGCGTGAGCTCGGAGATGAAATAAATGACCTGCAGGGCCAGCTTTCTGACTATCGATCACGCCTTGCTCGTCTGGAAAGTTCCAGGAAAGTTGATAGCTACGCCAATACAGCCGTCAAGGGTACATTGGCAAAAATGGAGGAAAAGTATCAGGAGTTACGGGAAGAGTTGCAGTTTTACAGAGCCATTGTCTCGCCCGACAATGGGCGGGAAGGGCTGCATATTCATGACTTCACGATCATGCAGAGGCAGACAGGTGAATATAACTACAACCTGACACTGGTCCATATCCAGGGCACCCGCAAGCATCATCGTGAATCGTCAGGAGTTGTCCATATTTCGGTTGAAGGGTTGCAGGGGGGCATAAAGAAAAAACTGGAATATGCCAACATAAACACCAAAAAAAGGTCTAAAATAAGGTATCGTTTCAAGTATTTCGCCCGTCTTGAGGGAGGTATTAAATTACCAAAGGGCTTTACACCGCAATCAATCGAGATACAGGTTATTCCGAGACAAAAAAAGGTCAAAGGGGATACCCGAAAGATCAAGTGGCCAGCTGAACCTGCTGATGCAGGCCAGTAATACCACTGGATAAGGAGACATTATGTTTGGAAAGAAAAAAAAGTATCAACTCAGTAATATTGATACGTTGATCGGGCAAAATACCGAGGTGGTAGGTGATGTGACATTTTCACAGGGACTGCACGTGGATGGTGTAATCAAGGGTAATGTAGAGGCCCCGGCAGGTTCTGACGCTTTTCTGACCCTGAGTGATCATGGCAGGGTTGAAGGTGATGTGCGTGTCCCCAATATCATTCTCAATGGAGAGGTTCAGGGCGATGTCTATGCCTCGGGTCGAATCGAGCTGGCCAACAAGGCAAGGATCAAGGGCACTGTATACTATAACCTGCTTGAAATGGCGATGGGGGCGGAGGTCAACGGCAGCCTGGTACATCAGGATGAGCAGCAGCGACCAAAACTGGTCGATAATGCGAAAAATGAAAGGGCCTCCAAGCTGCAGGCAGCCGAATAATACTTGACTAAATAACTCAAGTTTGTAGAATACATTAGTGAATACTAATAGCTCATCCTGTTATCATGAATCAATCAGCTATTTTGTTCATAACAAGGGCGCCAGGGTTTGAATATGAATATAGAAGTGCAACTTGCAATAACACCCATCAAGATCTCGGACAATGCTGTTGAGAAGGTGAAGCAGCTGATGAAAGAGGAAAATAACCCGGGACTCAACCTGAGGGTATTTGTTACCGGTGGCGGTTGTTCCGGTTTCCAGTATGGTTTCAAATTCGATGACGAGGCCAATGAGGGCGACACACGGGTCGAGAAAAACGGCATAATCGTTGTTGTTGACCCGATGAGCTATCAGTACGTAGCTGGCGCAGAGGTCGATTTTATTGATGATCTGGAAGGTGCCCGTTTCGTGATCAATAACCCCAACGCAGCGTCCACCTGTGGTTGCGGGGCATCCTTTTCAGTATAAATCTGTTACTCTTTAGTTATTCTTATCGTAATAAAGGGGTGCTTCAGGTGCCCCTTTGTTAGTTCAATCACAATGAACGGATACATTGACTGGAGTTTTCATGAGTGAATATTTGCCAGGCCTTGCAGGGGTTCCTGCCACCAAATCAAATATATCTGATATAGACGGTGGAAAAGGGATTCTTTCCTATCGTGGTTATGCGATTGAAGAACTCGCCAAAAACAGCAGCTTCGAGGAAACGACCCTGTTATTGCTGGATGGATGTCTGCCATCAGTACGGGAACTTGATTCATTCAAAAGCCAGTTGATCAATAACAGGCGACTCAAATTCACCACCCGAGGCATGATGAAAAATCTGCCACCTAATGGCCATCCGATGGACATGTTGCAGACGGTCATTGCCAGCCTTGGCATGTACAACCCGAACATTGATTGCCTGATTGGGGGCCATGCCTGCGAAGATATTAACTATATTCACAACACCACGGTCAAGATCATGGCGCGTGTGTCCAGTATTGTCGCGATGTGGCAACATATCCGTAACGGGTATGATCCGGTCGGGCCACGTGAAGATCTTTCCTATGCGGAAAATTTTCTGTACATGTTTACCGGCAAGATACCGGATCCTTTACTGGCGAAGATTATGGATGTTTGCCTGATCCTGCATGCCGAACATACGATTAATGCCTCGACATTTGCAACCCTGGTGAATGCCTCTACGCTGGCGAGTCCCTACAGCGTTATTGCCGCATCCATCGGTGCATTATCAGGCCCGTTGCATGGTGGCGCCAACCAGAAGGTACTCGAGATGCTGCAGCAAATCGGTACAGCCGAC
>DRJK01000087.1 GCA_011052215.1 Gammaproteobacteria bacterium | reverse complement strand
TTGTAAGCCCATGGTAATGATAAAGTAAATAACAATGCCAAAAATACAAAGTGTTTTTATAGAACGCCTGTCGCGGCTCAGGCTTGTCTTCGTATGCTTGCTCTTCACGCAAACCATAGCTACGGCTATGCTTTGCGCTCCAGAGTGGCGCCTGCGAATACGAATCCTGCGCCTGCTTCCGCGATCCGGGTGAGAAATGCGGGCTAATGACAATTCAAAGACTCCCATCACATCTGATCAACCAGATAGCTGCAGGCGAGGTGATAGAGCGCCCGGCTTCGGTTGTTAAAGAGCTGCTTGAAAACAGCCTCGATGCCGATGCAACAAGGATCGATATTGATATCGAACAGGGAGGCAAAGGCCTGATTCGTGTGCATGATAACGGCACGGGCATCAGTAAGGATGAAATAGCAATTGCCTTGCAGCGCCATGCAACCAGCAAAATTCATTCGCTTGACGACCTGGAGTGCGTTCGAAGCCTGGGTTTCAGGGGAGAGGCCCTGCCCAGTATCGCTTCGGTTTCAAGACTGACACTGGCATCCAGAGCGGTTGATCAGAATCTGGCCTGGAGCCTGTGCGGGGATGCTGACGGCGATCTGCAACCTGCTGCCATTCCATCCGGAACCATGATTGAGGTGCGGGATCTTTTCTACAACACGCCGGCAAGGCGTAAATTCCTCAAGACCGACAAGACTGAATTCGGACATATTGAAAATATTGTCAGGCGGGTTGCGCTCAGTCGCAGTGATGTCGAAATCAACCTGGTTCATAACAGGAAGCCTGTTTATCAACTGAAGCAGGCGAAAAGCCGTGAACAAAAAGAAAGACGTCTGCAACAGTTATGTGGGGCCTCATTTGTTGAACACATCATAAATTTTCGGCATCAGGCATCCGGGTTGGGGCTGTCAGGCTGGGTAGCGGTGCCGGCGTTCTCACGTAGCCAGGCCGATCTACAGTATTTTTTTGTTAATGGCAGAATGGTCAGAGACAAGCTATTGACGCATGCCGTTCGGCAGGCCTATCAGGATGTCCTGCATCATCAGCGCCATGCGGCCTATGTTCTGTTTCTCGAGATTGATCCGGTCATGGTTGATGTCAATGCACATCCGGCCAAGTATGAAGTGCGTTTTCGTGAGAGTAATTCAGTGCATGGCTTCATCAGGCATACAATTAAAAAGGTATTGGCCGATGTTCGCCCCGGTGATCAGGCTGAATCATTAATGGCAGATCAGGTGCGTGATGATCTGCCGTTTGCGGGGAATTTTGGCAAAGATACAACGGCAAGACAGCACAGTATAAATTTACCGGTAAAGGAACAACTGCTGGCCTATACAGAGTTTGCCACCAGGGCCTCGGGTGTTTTGCCGGAACAGTCCAGACCGATACCGGCCGACCCGGAAACCAGCCCACCACTGGGCTTTGCGCTGGCACAGTTACACGGCGTGTACATCCTTGCGCAAAATAAAGAGGGCCTGGTCATTATTGATATGCATGCGGCACATGAAAGAATTACCTATGAACGTTTGAAGTCATCAATGGCGGAGAACGGTATACGTTCCCAGCCCTTACTCGTTCCGGTTACAGTGGCGGTCAGCAGTCGTGAAGCAGATCTGGCAGAATCCAGCCTGGAAGTCTTTGAAGGGCTGGGTTTTATGCTGAACCGCATGGGGCCAGAGTCTCTGACCATCAGGCAGGTACCCGGCCTGCTCAGAAACGCAGACAGTGCATCACTGGTCAGGGATGTTTTGTCTGACCTTGTTACCTACGGCAACAGCGAGCGGTTAAAAACGGAAATAAATAAAGTGTTATCGACAATGGCCTGCCATGGATCAGTCAGGGCCAACCGTCAACTGACCATACCGGAGATGAATGCATTGCTACGTGACATGGAGCAGACCGAACACAGCGGGCAATGCAACCATGGCCGCCCCACCTGGAGGCAGATGACGATGCCAGAACTGGACAGGTTATTTATGCGGGGTCGTTGAGTGTATATCAGGCGGGATATTCGTCACGCGGGCCGTTCCCGTACTTCCGTGCCGCGTCACAAAACCCGCCTGGCCAAAAGGCCGCAGAGTCGTATATGGTTAATTAAACGGGGTGATTCTGCATGTTGAACAGGAGACGTGAGGTTTTCAATTCATGGTTCAAACTTTGCTTATGAGGCTTGATTGCTTAACAAATTACAAAAACCACCTGCCATCTTCCTGATGGGCCCAACGGCCTCGGGCAAGACCGGTCTGGCCGTCAGGCTGGTGGAGGCGTTCCCTTGTGAAATAATCAGTGTGGATTCGGCCCTGGTTTACCGGGGTATGGATATCGGCACAGCCAAGCCGGATGCAACTGTACTAAGCAAGGCGCCTCACCGCCTGATTGATATTCTTGATCCGGTTGAATCTTACTCGGTTGCCGGTTTTTGTGAAGATGCACGACACGAGATGAGTGATATCAGTGCACAGGGTAAAGTGCCGTTGCTGGTGGGTGGCACGATGATGTATTTTCGTTCTTTATACGACGGGCTTTCGGAATTGCCTTCCGCTGATGAAAATATCCGGTCGAGGATAGGGCAGCAGGCAACCGAACACGGGTGGGCGGCACTGCATGCACGCCTGGCGGTCATTGATCCGGCCTCAGCCGCACGAATCCACCCCAACGATCCACAGCGTATCCAGCGTGCCCTGGAGGTTTATGAAATCACCAGCCAAACCCTGACAGAACATTTCAGCAAGCAGCAACAGCCGCAATTTCCCTACCAGGTGGTTCATCTGGCAATCGCCCCCACAGAACGAAGTATTTTGCATGACAGGATAAAACTGCGATTTGAAAAAATGTTGGAGCAGGGTTTTCTGGGTGAGGTCGAGAATCTGTATGCACGGGGGGATCTGCATCCGGATCTGCCTTCGATGCGAACCGTTGGTTACCGACAGGCCTTGAAATACCTGATGGGTGACACTACATATGAAACAATGGCCGAGAAAACGATTATCGCGACACGGCAGCTGGCCAAGCGTCAAATGACGTGGTTAAGGTCAGAAAACAGGGTTAAATGGTATGATTCTGAAGATCATGACATGCCCGATAAAGTATTGAAAAGCCTTGAAGAATCAGGGGTATTGTAGTCAAGAACGGGTAATCTTATGCTATAATTATTTCCTTGACAGCATTTTCAAGGCGGACACACATTTAAGATGTTGTTTTTTATAAGATTTATCCTGGACTTTTAGCAGGATATGAATAACACAAGTTTTACCCATTACAACAATAAGGAGGCCTGTCATGGCTAAGGGTCAATCATTGCAAGAACCGTTTTTAAATGCCCTGAGAAAGGAGAAAATACCGGTATCCATATTTCTGGTTAACGGAATCAAGCTCCAGGGGCAGATCGAATCCTTTGATCAATTTGTCGTTTTACTGAAAAATTCGGTCAGTCAGATGGTCTATAAACATGCAATTTCAACCGTCGTACCGGCCAGAAATGTAAAGATAGCGAGTGGCGATGAATCTTCTTCAGATGGTGGTAATGCCTGATCTGACGCCATCCTTCCTGTCAGGTGGCAAGCTTGTTTGAGCGTCCCCAAAGTGGTGAGCGTGCCATACTGGTTCATCTTGATTTGCAATCAGAAGGACAAAGGGAAGAGCTGCAGGAGTTTGAGGAGCTGGCCCGGTCTGCCGGTGCCGCTGTCGTCGATATTGTTGGCGGAAGTCGTGAACGACCAGACCCGCGTTTCTTTGCCGGTAGTGGCAAGGCAGACGAGATACAGTGCCGGGTTCAGGAGCATCAGGCTGACCTGGTGTTATTCAATCATACCCTCTCACCTTCGCAGGAAAGAAATCTCGAGGCCAAACTGAAGTGTCGTGTGCTGGACAGAACCGGGCTGATCCTGGATATTTTTGCCCAGCGCGCACGTTCTTTCGAAGGCAAATTGCAGGTTGAGCTGGCTCAGCTCAAGCATTTGTCCACACGCCTGGTTCGTGGCTGGACCCACCTGGAGAGACAAAAGGGTGGCATTGGCTTGCGTGGGCCGGGTGAAACCCAGCTTGAAACAGACCGCCGTCTGATTGGCGGGCGGATCAGGCAACTGAAAAAAAAGCTGGAAAAACATACCGAACAAAGGCATCTTGGCAGTCGGGCCCGCCGCAGGGCACTTGTGCCGGCTGTATCACTGGTGGGCTACACCAATGCAGGCAAATCAACATTGTTTAACAGCCTGACGGGTGCTGAAGTCTATGTCGCTGACCAGTTGTTTGCGACCCTGGATCCGACATTGCGCAGGCTGTATCTAAAAGGTGTGGGACACGTTGTACTGGCAGATACCGTAGGTTTTATACGCCATCTCCCCCATGATCTGGTTGAGGCATTCCGTTCAACGCTGGAGGAAACCTGTGAGGCCGATGTACTGCTGCATGTAATTGATGCCAGTGATCCTGAACGAAATATGTATATCGATCAGGTCAACGAGGTGTTGGGGCAGATAGGTGCAGACAACACCCCGCAGATCAAGGTCTACAACAAGATTGATTTAACTGAAATCGAGGCAAGGATTGATCGTAACGATGAAGGGGTGCCGGTCAGGGTCTGGGTTTCTGCGAAAACAGGGGCAGGCATCGATCTTTTGCAACAAGCGGTCAGTGAGTTTCTGTTGCAGGAGAAAGTCCATGGCTGGATAATGTTACGGCCAGACCAGGGACATATACGTGCAGCACTATATGAAACAGGGGCAATCAGCACAGAACAGACCGGCCCTGAAGGGGCAAGCTGGCTTGAAATACTGATGTCCGGCCGGGATTTTGCAAAAATCCAGAAGAAATTTTCGGTGGAGCTTGAAATTAAATCGCTGGAGTTGCGGGATGAGTCCGGCACCCATACAATGTCAGCCTCAATTGCATGACAGTCAATAAAGTGAATCAAAACCTAAATGGAGTCAAACATGGCCTGGAATGAACCGGGTGGCAACAAAGATAAAGATCCCTGGGGTAACAAAAACAACCAGGGTGGGCCACCAGACCTAGACGAAATCGTCAAGAAAATGCAGCAAAAATTCAGCGGAATACTGGGCGGCAGGAAGTCGCCATCCGGCCCGGACGGGCCAGGTATTGGCAAAGGCGGATCTGCATACTTTTTTTCATTTATCGCCATTGTTATCCTGATTGTCTGGGCGGCAACCGGTATCTATACCGTCGATGAGCAGGAAAAGGCATTGGTACTCCAGTTTGGCCAGTTCAAGGAAGAAACACAGCCCGGTATTCACTGGCGCCTGCCGGTTCCGATCGAAAAGGAATACAAGGTAAATGTCACCAAGGTGCAGCGTTACAATCATGAATACCAGATGCTGACCGGCGATGAAAACATCATGTATATAAAGCTGGACGTTCAATATCGCATAGCGGACGCCAGGAAGTTTCTGTTTCGGGTAGCGGATCCTGTCTTTACCCTGGAGGAAGTGACAGAAAGCGCGCTGCGAACGGCAGTGGGTCACCGAAAAATGGATGAGGTTCTCGATAAGGGAGAGGGTCGTGCCGATCTCGTTATCAGCACCAAAAAAGAAATCCAGGTGTTGCTGGATTCCTATAACACGGGTATATCAATAGTCAGTGTGAATCTGCAAAATGCACGTCCTCCCCGTGAAATTGATGCCGCGGTTATCGATGTGCAGAAGGCCAAGGAAGATCAGGACAAGTTCAAAAAGGAAGGACAGGCATACTCCAATGACGTAATTCCGAGGGCGGAAGGTGAGGCGCAGAGCCTGAGGGAGCATGCATCGGCCTACAAGTTACAAAAAATTGCCAAGGCCCGGGGTGATGTCAGCCGTTTCCTGCAGACCTATGCCGAGTACAAAAAAGCACCGGCGATCACCAAGAAACGCCTTTATCTGGAAACCATGGAAGAAGTTCTCAGTAACAGCAGCAAGGTGATAGTTAAAATGAAGCAGGGTAATAACATCATGTATATCCCGTTACAGCAGATTATCAATTCAGCAAATATCTCAAAGGGAGGCGCCGATAAGAAATCTGATTCTCCCAGACTGGGTGCTGCGACAGTGAACAACAGGTCAACAACCTCCTATCCGGCTTTTGACTCACGAGACAGGGGAGGGCGATAATGAAAACTTCAACAATAGCCATTTCGGTGGTTCTGTTGGTAGCCCTGCTGGTTGGCTGGCAGTCTGCCTTTACTGTTTCTGAAGTCGAACTGGCGGCCGTATTCAGGTTCAGCAAGATCGAGCGCTACGATTATGAGCCGGGGCTTCATTTTATGGTTCCCTTCATTAACAAGGTTAAAAAATTTGATAAACGTATTCTGACACTGGATGAACGGCCACAGCGAATCCTGATCGGTGAAAAGAAATATGTCGATCTGGATTATTTTGTTAAATGGAAAATTATAGAGGTCAAGAAATTTTACCGGGCGTTTGGTGTAGAGTCACAGGCGGCGGTCCGCATGAACGCCATCATCAAGGATGGTTTGCAAAAAGAGTTGGGGAGTCGCACCTTGCGTGAGGCTATTTCCGGTGAGCGTGCAGAAATTATGGCCAATATCAATGAGCGTGCTGATGCCGAGCTTACCAAATTTGGAATAAGGGTACTGGATGTACGCATCAAGCAGATAGAATTGCCTAACAAGGCACAGGAGTCTGTATTCGACAGGATGCGGACCGAGCGTCTGCGTCAGGCAAAGGATTACCGTGCACAGGGTGAAAAGAAAAAACAGATCATTGTTGCCAAGGCCGATAGAAAAGTGAAGGAATCAATCGCAAAAGGTAAGCAGGACGCAGAAGTAATCAAGGGCCAGGGTGACGCCATGGCAACCGAGATTTATGCCAAGGCATACGGGAAGAATGCAAAATTTTATGAATTCTACCGTAGCCTGGAGGCCTATAGAAAAACCTTCAACAGCAAAAGCGATGTATTTGTATTGGAACCGGATTCCGAGTTCTTCAGGTACTTTGGTAGTGTATCGGGCACACGTTAGTCGATGGTACAGACATGAAATGCCGGGCAGTTCCCATTTGCCCGGCATTTTTTTGAGGGCAATTAATGGACAAGTTCCTGGCAGCACTTGCACTGGTTATGGTTATCGAAGGAGTATTACCGTTTCTGAGCCCGGGGACAATGCGAAATTACATGGCGCAAATGGTGCAAATGGATGACCGTACACTACGGATTACAGGCCTGGTAAGCATGTTGGTCGGGCTGGGTTTATTGTATCTGGTCAAGTAAATCAGTTAATCTTCGAGGGTTTAATTCCCCCCACTGCTTGCAGCGAAATTTACAGGAGCGGTCCATGACCGCGATAAAAAGAATTTTCGCGGTCATGGACCGCTCCTGTAAAATACCCCGTCCGCTTGCGGCGGGGTTGTTTATTCTAAAAGAAAATTAATGAAGGTTATCAGCCCACCTTTATGTCTGCCTTGCATTGCTGGTGTCCCGGCAAAAGCAGGGGTAGAATAGCTACGTTTTTGCCTTCGCAACGAAGTCGGGAAGGAACAGGATTTAACATGACCATGCAAGACACAGCAAAAATGACGAGATGGATGCTACCTGATGGCATTGAAGAGGCCTTGCCTTCGCAGGCAAGGGTACTTGAAAATCTTCGACGTCGTTTGCTGGACAATTTTTCCGGTCGTGGCTATGACATGGTCATGACGCCATTTATCGAGTACCTTGATGCCCTGCTCGCCGGTACCGGCCAGGAACTGGACAGGCAAACCTTCAAGGTTACGGATGCAATAAGTGGTCATCAGATGGGTATCCGTGCCGATATGACCTTGCAGGCAGCACGTATTGATGCACACCAGATCAAGCAGGATGCGCCGGTTCGGCTCTGTTACATGGGAACCGTCCTGCGGACAATGAAGAACGGCTTTGCCGGTTCACGGGCACCTTTGCAGGTCGGTGCAGAGTTGTACGGACACGCCGGTATCGAAAGTGATATGGAAATTCTTGAGCTGATGCTGGAAATGTTATCGATCACCGGTGTCATGAATGTACACATCGATCTGGGACACGTTGGTATTTTCAGGGGTCTGGCAGTCGAGGCGGGCCTGGACAAACAGGACGAGCAAATTTTATTCGATGCGCTTCAGCGAAAGGCCATTCCGGAAATAAACAATTTCCTCAAGGGCCTGTCACTGGATGCCGGAATGAAAGAACGGTTTTCGGCACTGGCTGATCTGAATGGTGGTGTTGAGACCCTGCAACGCGCCAGGGATGTCTTGTCCGGTGCCGGGCCCGGCGTGCAGTCTGCATTGCGGGAAATGGAGCAGATATCGGGATTATTAAAACAGAGGTTGCCGGACTTGCCCGTGCACTATGATCTCGCCGAACTACGGGGATATGCCTATCAGACCGGCCTGGTATTCGCGGCATTTGTTCCGGGATACGGGCAGGAGATAGCACGCGGTGGACGATATGATGATATCGGCAGTATTTTCGGACGCGCACGCCCGGCAACGGGATTCAGTGCAGATCTTAAAACACTGATCCAGCTATCATCGAATAGTTCCGATGAAATACCGGACGGAATATTTGCACCGGCCATCGACGACGAGGCATTGCAGGATAGAATTCGTGAACTGCGACAGCAAGATGAACGAGTTGTTGTTGAGTTGCCGGGCCAGCAGGGCGGGGCAGTTGAGGCCGGGTGTGAGCGAATATTAAAACAGGTCGAAGGTGCATGGCAGGTCGTTGCAGTTTTATAATTTTTTTCAATCAAGTTACTGATTAACAGGGTTTATCATGGGTAAGAATGTTGTAGTTATAGGAACCCACTGGGGGGATGAAGGCAAGGGCAAGGTCGTTGACCTGTTAACAGACCGTGCATCGGTAGTGGTACGTTTTCAGGGTGGCCATAATGCCGGCCATACACTGGTTATTGACGGCAAAAAAACGATCCTGCACCTGATTCCATCGGGTATTCTGCGCGACAATGTATTGTGCATGATTGGCAATGGCGTCGTGCTTTCACCCGAGGCCCTGTTCAAGGAACTGGATGAGCTGGAGGCGGGTGGCGTACCGGCCAGTCAGCGCCTGAAAATCAGCGAAGCCTGTCCGTTGATACTGCCATACCATATTGCCCTGGATCAGGCGCGAGAAATTGCGCGTGGCAAAAAAGCAATCGGTACAACGGGCCGTGGGATCGGGCCGGCATATGAAGACAAGGTTTCGCGGCGTGGGCTGCGACTGGGTGATCTCTATAATGCCGATCTTTTTGCCAGCAAACTCAGGGAAGTGATGGAGTACCATAATTTTATGCTCGAAAATTACTTCAAGTGTGAGGCGGTCGATTATCAGTCTGTCCTTGATGGAACACTCGCCATACGTGATCGTTTATTGTCCCTGGTAGGGGACATACCCGAACTGCTGTATCAGGCAAGAAAACGTGGTGACAGTATCATGTTTGAAGGTGCGCAGGGCACCCTGCTGGATATCGATCAGGGTACCTATCCGTATGTGACATCCTCGAATACCACCTCGGGTGGCGCGGCCTGTGGCAGTGGCAGTGGCCCGATGGACATTGATTACATTCTTGGAATAACCAAGGCCTATACCACGCGAGTAGGAAGTGGGCCCTTCCCGACAGAATTATATGATGGAGAGAATTTGTCAGACCCCGACGGAGAGCACATGGCCACCAGGGGTCACGAGTTTGGTGCCACCACAGGGCGGGCGCGCCGATGTGGCTGGTTTGATGCCGTGTCACTGCGCCGTGCTGTTCGAGTCAACAGTATCAGTGGATTGTGCATTACAAAACTCGATGTACTGGATGGCCTGTCTACCATACGAATCTGTACAGATTACCAATACAAAGGGGATGTGCGTGAAGTACCACCGATCGGGGCCGAGGCATTTGAGGCATGTGAACCGATCTACGAGGATATGCCAGGCTGGACTGAATCAACCGTGGGGGTGCAACATTATGATGATTTGCCTGACAATGCCCGCGCCTATCTGAAGCGTATCGAGGAAGTGGTCGGCGCACCCGTTGATATTATTTCAACCGGGCCTGACCGGAAAGAGACAATTATTCTGAACCATCCGTTCGATAACCAGAAGGCC
>DRJK01000086.1 GCA_011052215.1 Gammaproteobacteria bacterium | reverse complement strand
TGGGTGTACAAGGTGGAGCGAAAACCGGGGGACTCGCACGTAGCGGTATCGGAGATCTGGTTCCGTTTCCCGAAATTCGTCATCGGCTACTTCGTTGCATGGTTGACTTATGTGGCGATCGTCATCTGGTTCCCGGAGTCCGCAAAAGCAGCTGATGCGGGCGCCAAGGTCGTGCAGAGCCCCATGCGTAAGATGATGTTCATGCTGACCTTCGTGGCCATCGGCGTTATCACCGACTTCAGCAAACTGAAGGGTATGGGTCGTTTGGCGGCATTATATGGGATTGCGTTGTTCGCCATCATTGCCCCGATCGCCTATATAGTGTCCTGGATCTTCCATCATGGCCTGATGCCTCCGGTAGTGACAGGAGGTTGATGATCGTGTGATCCATAATAATAATAAGAGGTAACCCTGAACAGGCCGTGATTGTAATCACGGCCTGTTTTTTATCATCAATTTGTTATGGTAAAGCCGTTGTCATTATTCAATATAAACACATTGAATAATGTGTGGTCTTGAACCTGGATTCATCAGTGGACCGCTTAAATAACGCATTAAGTTAATGAAAAATTATAGAAATAGAGTTATATCAGGACTCACCCGATAGCTGAGTCGCTGCGAATCGTCGCAATAGCTGGCTATTACTCCTCATCGCGCCTTGCCAGCCACAAAATTCAACACACTCTACAGGCCATCCAACTGATGAATCCAGGTTAAAGGTTTTGCCTTTTTTATTGATGGGGTATTCAGGCCAGGTGCTTATATGTGATATTCTTGATGTCTCGCAACACAGGGTTTATAGAATGCAGATAAGCTTCCACTACAATCAGCCATCAAACTGAATAGGAGGGAGCGACATATTGTATTACTGCAACAATCAAGAGGCCAAGATGATAAAATTCAGAAAAAGTGACATTGTCGTAATCGTCATATTAACCGGCAGCTGGTTATTTTATTTGCTGTATGGAGGCACGACACGGTTTGATTTAAACCAGATTATTACACTGCCATTGCTGGTGGCAGCCGATTTTACTGCCCTGTCAATACTTTATGCCGCAGGTCGTTATTATACCGCCAGGAAAGGCGGCATTGACAGTGCGGATTTGAGTAACCTGGTGAGTGGTGGGCAGGCCGGGCAAATACAAGACGGCATTGAACCGGAAAATAATAAATCCTGAGTAAGTCCCCCTCGTTAGTCAAACGGGTAAGCGCCAGGCATGCAAAATCCGCCAGACTCCTGGTGTATGGTCTTTTCATATGGACGATACTGTTTATTTTTGAAACTGACGAACCAGAGTCGTTAAATGCTCTGTGAATTTCTCCAGTTTTCCGACAGCAATCGATGTTTGCTGGCTGTTGGCGGCATTGGAATCGGCTGCACTGTTGATGTTTACGACGTTCCGGTTCATTTCCTCGCTCACGGAGCTTTGTTCTTCGGTTGCGCTGGCTATCTGGATATTCATGTTTGAAATCGTTGTGACGATTTCAGCAATATGGTCAAGTGAATCACCGGCCTTCTGTGCCCGCGTCACACTGCCCTCGACTTGCTCCCGGCCACTTTCCATCGCGCTGACGGCTTCGGAGGCACCTGACTGGATGCTTTCAATCATGGACTGTATTTCCTGTGTCGACTCCTGTGTGCGTTTTGCCAGGGAGCGCACCTCGTCTGCGACGACTGCAAAACCACGACCCTGTTCTCCAGCACGTGCTGCCTCAATAGCGGCATTCAGGGCCAGTAAGTTTGTCTGCTCGGCAATACCCCGAATAACATCCAGAACAGAGCCAATATTGGTGCTCTCCTCTTTCAACCTGGAAACCACTTCAGATGCCTGCCTGACACCCTCTGCGACTTGTGATATGGATTCTATTGTCGTTGCGACGTCCTGTTTACCCGTGGCTACGGTCTGGTCGGCATCCTGCGCTGCCTGTGCCGCTTCACCGGTATTGCGCGCCACCTCCTGAACGGTGGATGCTACTTCATTCATGGCCGTGGCCAATTGATCGATCTCGGAATGTTGTCTGGCAACGCCTTCACTGGTTTCCTTTGTTGCGCAGGAGGTTTCTTCGACTATCCTGCTCCATTGATCAGATGTATCGAGCAGGCGTGCAACAATACTGTTTATTTCCAGGTCTTTCATATGCAGAGCCAGCTTGATCTGCGCCAGTTCACTTTGTGAACCACCGTATACCTGCCGGGCAAGCGGGTTATCAATTGTTTGCCTTGTTTGTTTTACGATCTCCTGCAAGGGTTTTGTGATTAATCGGGCCAGGCCATAAGAAATGCCCAGTCCGGTCAGCAGTGCAACTACAAGTTGTGGAATAGAGGGGTTGCCGGGCAGCAATGAAAATCCCAATGCGGCAATCAGGATCGAAGCAAATGCAAGCATTAATCTTAAAGTCATGCCGGTCTTGTGCCAGATGCTTATCGGCGGCTTGTTTTCCCTGATGCGTTTGTACAGGGTTTCTGCCCTGTCTATAAACTCTTTTTTCGCCGGTATTCTGACAGACTGATATTCTACTGATTTTCCGGATTTGCTGATAGGTGTGACATAGGCGTCAACGTAATAGTGGTCGCCATTTTTTGCGCGATTTTTAACAACGCCCATCCATGACTTGCCTGACTGGATAGTTGACCACAGGTCACCGAAGGCCGCGGGTGGCATGTCCGGGTGACGAACCATGTTGTGGTTTTTGCCCGTCAACTCGTCATCATTAAAACCACTGATTCTTTTGAAATGGTTATTATAATAAGTGATAGACCCCTTCAGATTTGTTGTGGTAATAAGTACATCACCTTCACTGAAGCCCTGTTCAACACCTGTTACAGGCATGTTGATTTTCATGATCTCTGTACCCTTTAGTCGATACAATACTATTGGGCATCAATAGTATTGGTTATTGTTTGCTCTTGGTTATTTAAATTTGTAATGTACTTCAATTTTGCAGTTTCTATAAATGGTAACGACACTTATTCTGGATACTTTAATGATACAGAGAATATATTTTGAAGCATGGCGGGTTATATTTACATATAAAACAATGACTAACCATATTTTACCAGGCCGTTACCGATACCGGTCTGTCCACTGTGACGGGGTGTATTTTCTCCGGGTGTATGGCATGATTCACCGTTTTCCGCCCGTGTTCTGAAGCAACGGAATCTCAACACCCTCAATGCCAACTCCCGGGACCGGCAGATTTCTGCAAAGAATGATCTCAACTAATGCCCCGGCAACTTTATTATTTTATGTCCGCCTACTTATATACCTGGTATCTATGCGATATGCTGCACTACATGGAAAAATTATATATAGATTCACCCGACAAACTGACGAACCTTTGTCAACAATTGCGTGGTAGCAAATGGTTGGCGCTGGACACCGAGTTTATGCGCGAGAAGACCTATTATCCGCGACTGTGTCTTTTACAGGTTGGCACACCGGATATAACGGCCTGCATAGATACACAATCACTTCCGGACATTGACCCCCTGCTTGACATTATTTATGACCCGTCAATTACCAAAGTTTTTCATGCTGCCGGGCAGGATCTTGAGATTTTTTATCATTTAAAGGGCAGTCTTCCGGAACCTTTGTTTGATACGCAGGTGGCGGCCCCCTTGCTTGGTTTTCCGGAGCAGGCAGGCTATGCACGTCTGGTGGACGATATTCTTGGCATACATTTGGGAAAGGCACATACACGGGCCGATTGGTCGCATCGCCCGCTTACAGAAGCGCAACTGAAGTATGCGGCAGATGACGTTATTTATTTGTGTCAGATTTATGAACACTTGCGTGACGAACTGGATAAACGTGGGCGACTGAAATGGTTACAAAATGATTTTACAGAATTGAGTGATCCATCGCGACATGAAAATCTGCCTGAAAAGGCATGGCGTCGGGTAAAAGCGGCCAATAAATTACGAGGTGCCTCACTGGCTGTCCTTCAGGCACTGGCAAAATGGCGTGAGAAAACTGCCCAGGATGTGGATATGCCACGCGGCTGGTTGCTTAAGGATGATGTATTAGTCGATATTGCACGTCAGCAACCAGCAAAAAGGGATGAGCTGGCCCGTATCCGGGGGTTACATGAACGTATCGTAAAAAAATATGGAGAGCAGCTTCTGGGTCTGATAAAAGACTCCAGTGTTCACACACCGGAGGCGCTGCCTGATTTCATTCGCAGTTCAAAATTGTCGGTAGCGCAGGAGGGGCTGGTCGATTTACTTAACGCCGTCGTGCACCTACGTGCATCAGAGCTGGAATTAAATCCGGCGCAACTGGCTTCGCGAAAACACTTGCAGCGGATGATTCTTGGTCAGGATAACCTTGAGGTAATGCAGGGGTGGCGGAAAGATCTTGTCGGGGTGGAATTACAGTCGATATTAAATAGTGAAAAATATATTTATATTGAAAATGGAAAGTTACGAGTTCAGACTGAATGAAAAGAACGTTTCTGCCAGTATTTTTTGTGCAGCTCCATAACCAGCAGGATAAACAGGGCAAGGAATAACAGCTTCCCCCAATGTATCAGGGAAACGGGCTGGATATGAAGTATATTGCTTATCCACGGTGTATACATTGCACCTATATGGACAAGTTGCGCTGTAATCGTCCCGAGCAGTAACAGCGGGTTACGAAAGGGATTATGCCTGAAAACCGAGAGTGTTTCCGAGCGACTGTTAAATACATGAATGTTCTCAAAAAGCACCATCAGTAACAGGGCACCGTTACGCGCTTCATCAATTGAGTAGCCCTGTTTCATCAATAACTGGAATAATGCAAAAGTCAGAATCCCCATGGTTAACGCAGACACAATAACCCGTTCAATCATCAGGCGATTAAAAATAGGCTCATCGGGTGATCGGGGCGGGTGGTTTAGTTCGTTGCCTTCGGCGGGTTCAAATACGAGTGCAATGTCCTGTATGCCATTTGTTACCAGATTGAGCCAGAGTAACTGTACCGCCAGCAGAGGCAGTGCCTGCCCGGTTAGTAATGCCAATGTAAAGAGCACCAGTTCTGCGGCACCAGTAGAGATGAGAAGAAAAATAACCTTACGGACATTGGAATAGGCAACCCGCCCTTCTTCAATACCGGCGACAATGGAAGCAAAATTATCGTCAGTGATAATCAGGCCGGCCGTTTCACGCGCCACGTCTGTACCGCTTTTCCCCATCGCAACACCGACCTGTGCAGCACGTAGAGCAGGGGCATCGTTAGCCCCGTCGCCACTAACAGCAACGAAATGCCCTTGTCTTTGCAGAGACTGAATGATCGCCAGTTTCTGCCGGGGTTCAACGCGGGCAAAGACCGTTGTGTCTTGTATAAGATTGTCCAGTTCGCTGGTATTTTTTGTATGTTGCAGTTCAGTACCGGTGACGATTTTACTCGATTCGTTTGCCAGATTCAGCTCCCTGGCTATAGCCAGGGCAGTGGCTGGGTGATCTCCCGTTATCATGGCGACATCGATACCCGCCTTAAGACAGGCCGTGATAGCGTCTCGGGCTTCATGCCGTATCGGGTCAATCATTCCTGTGAGGCCAAGAAATGTCATGCCTTTTAAATGTTCCTCTGAAAATACCTCGTCATGCTGGAGTTCAGTTATGCCTGAAACCACTGCCATTACCCTGTATCCCTGATTGGCGAGAATACTTGCATTTGCCTCGATGGATTTTCTGTCCAGAGGGATATTGTCATTCCCGTTCGACATGGTGCTGCACATGGGTAATAATTTTTCAAGTGCGCCTTTTACAAAAGCCACATGCATATTGCCTACCTTGTTGAGGGTGGCCGAAAACAGACGTTCGGATTCAAAAGGGATGTTCGCAATTTCGGGGTATGAGGAGGTAGTCTCTGCCTTGATAATACTGGCCTTGTGTGCCAGGACGAGTAATGCCACATCAACGGCATCACCATGATGCATCCATTCATTATCGCGCATGCCGATAAATCCTTCGTTATTCAGCACAACTGCCTGTAACAGTCGTTTCAACATCTGCTCCTGTTCAGGATTTCCGGGCGTCGGGATGTTGATTTTTCCTTCCGGTGTCATGCCTTCGCCTGTTACATCAAGGATGTTTGATGGCGGAAGTATGATTCGACGTACCGTGAGCTGGTTGACGGTTAATGTCCCGGTTTTATCAGTGGCTATGAAGGTGCAGGAGCCGAGGGCCTCCACCGATAACAGGCGGCGGATAATAACATTCCTTTTAGCCATTCGACGCATACCGATCGCCAGTGCAACTGTCATTGCAACTGGAAGGCCTTCCGGGATTGCAGAAACCGCAAGTGCTACGGAAAGTAACAGGATTTCAGCCAGAGGCATACCACGCGCCAGGGAAATAATGGCCATCAGGAGTGCAGCAATTCCGATAAATATAGCCACCCGGTGGGTAAATTCTTCCATGCGGATTAACAGCGGGGTCCTGGTTTCGGGTTTGCTTAATACGGCCTCGGCTATATGTCCTAATTCCGTTTCCAGTGCTGTTGTGACGACAACCCCACGTCCCCTTCCTCTGTTTACAAGGGTGCCGGTAAATACCATATTTTCGCGGTCACCCAGTATGGTGTCCTCATCCAGTATTTTGTGGGCATCCTTGTGGACGGCGAGTGACTCCCCGGTCAGTAAGGATTCATCAATTTCAAGATCATGACTGTCAAGTAAACGAATATCAGCGGGGATTTTTTCACCCGATTCGATCAGGACAATATCGCCCGGTACGAGCTCATTTGCATTGATTTCATAGGTATCGCCATCCCTGAGAACCTGGCAACGCGTATGCACCAGTTTATTCAGGGCCGATGCTACACGTTGTGCAGAGTATTCCTGAATGGTGCCTATAATTGCATTGATGATCAGGACTGCCGAAATAAAACCTGCATCTGACCATTCTTTGATGAATATTGAAAATACCGCTGCTGCCAGTAATACATAAATAAGCGGGCTAATGAACTGATTGAAAAAAACCTTGCCAATTCCGGGTGGTTTACCATGCGGAAAAATATTCCCCCCGTACTGTTTAAGACGCGCCTCTACCTCCAGCTTGCTTAGTCCATGTGGAGTTGCATTTAATAGCGAAAGTTGTTCTTCAGCGGTTATGGAATGAGGGGGTAGAAGTATTCCGCTGCTGGCAGGGTTTTTGTCAGGTCTTTCAGCATTCATGCCTGTGGCTTTTTTTACAAGTTTTCTACGCCCGGTATATCCCATTATGTCTCATCCCGTGTGTTTTCAATGCCACGAAACAGGCAGTCATATTATACCAGTATAGGCACTGTTGTCCCGTTAACTTTATGAAGCACATATAGATGTGAGGACATGGAACCGGTAAGCCGAATCAAGACACACAAAACATGCCATCCATGGCGGCTCGGCTGCCGCATCCGTGCGGCAGACGGTCTTGATTCGGCTTACCGGTTCCATGTCCGGATTGCGGGTTAGCCCAAAACGCACTTGCTGCTTACATTTCAACTGTATTCGTTACATGTTAACGGGACAGTCATGAGTATAGGGGTAAGCACAGTACTCATGTAACCCTGAATCCGGGGGTGGTTTGAAATTAGTTGAGGTGGTGCTAGTGTCAGATTGATCCAGGCAGGAATCAGGCATATCTTACTCTATGCCCATGGGTGCTTCTTTATCTTCGGCCATAACCACATGTATATTTTGTGTGGAAATCTGTCCCAGTTGCGCAATCTGTATGACATATTCCTGATGCATGTAAGGCGCTATATTATTTTCAACGATGATGCCGGCATTCCGTTTGCACCATATGAAACCCTGAACCGGTCTTTTGTAACTGTATTTATCCAGATTGCCGATATCGCCCGTTTTGCTGATTTCAGATTTTATTTTAGAACTCAGACCAGCAATCTTGCGTAGATGATATTGTGCAACGGGATTATTGTGATTATTGGCCTGTTCAAGGCATGCCTGAATAACCGGGTCTTTGCCGATTTGCTCGATATTTCTGTTTTCTTCTTCAGTCAAAGTAGCTCGCCAGTCCATGGGTACATTGTCTGCCTTGTTCTTGTCATTGTTTTCGGAGACTTCATAGGCAAAAATCAGTCCCGCCAGTATCAAGACGGGTTCTGATCTGGCCACCGGGCTGATCGCCAGGAAGACGGTCAGAGAGAGTGTTATAAAGCGTACTATTTTCATTGAAGTAACCGTAAACATCACATGGATAGAACACTAGCGTCTGTCGTCCCGCGATTTTGTCGATTGGGTCATGTTTGAATGAGTATGGCAGGGGTGGCCATGCCTGTTCCGGGCATTTTAGTGACACATGCCACAGTTTACAGGTGATTACCACATGTTAAAAATGGAATTATAGTGGTTGATGGGGGGTGCTGGTCTTGAGTAAACGGGCAGTTATCCGAAATTCTGTACAAGGGTATTTCTTGCTGAAAAATTATCATGAATGTAAAAATACGTATTTGCCTGGGAATGTTATTTTCTTTCAAGCCATTTTATCAGTAAAGGTGAATTATTTTGTCTGTTGGCAGGAATATTGTTTAATACACGGATGTACTCGGCGAGTATCCGGTCACCATTGGAATAATTTTTAACTTCCCTGATATATCGGTTGTAGTCAGGGAAGTGTTTCAGGCCAAGCACCACTTTCCTGTTGTTAATTTTTCCTATTACCAATCCATTAATTTTATCCAGATACCTTTTATCTATGACAGAGTTGCTTGTTATGGTTCTGGAATAGTTGTTTTTTTTGTAATTTTTTTTCAGTTCGGTAATTCTTCTGTCAATACTGGGGTGAGTGGATAAAATAGAGTTTTCGGTATAGCCTGACTCAGTTTGAAAAGAATTACTATAGGCACTGAATTTCTTCAGTAATTCCAGCATATTCAGCATGGATGAGGTTGAATAGCGGGTTTTTGATATATAGTGTAATGCCAGTCTGTCTGCTTCAAGTTCATTTCTGCGCTGGTTACCTTTTATGATCACTTTGCTGAACAGGGTAGTGACCTGTTTCGCCATATTGGTATTGATATTCCTGTTTATATTTCTGGAAATTTTCAGGATTTTTTCTTTTTGCTCATATTTTTTCTTTGTATGCCCTGCAACCACATGGGCTATTTCGTGTGCAATAATAGAGGCAACCTGGGATTCGTTATTGGCAAGTGCCAGGAGCCCCTTTGTCACGTAGATGTAGCCACCAGGCGTGGCCCTGGCATTGACCAGCGATGTGTCGAGAATCCTGAATGTAATGGCAGCATTTCTGGCGGGTGTGTGAGACAACACATTCAGTACCATTGACTTTATATATGATTCGAGTTCGGGTTTATCATAAAACCCGTAATGTTTTTCAAATAGTTTATAAACTTTTCCCCCGGTCTGTTTTTCTTTCTGACTGATAATAACCGGCTTTATTTGCGGCTTTTTATCCACACCGGTACAAGCTGATAATAATATGGAAATAAATGGCAGCAAGATCAGCCTTGTTTGGGTATGAGACATAAAATAGCGCTGTGTTACAATTCTGAAAGCCGGTCCGATAGAGTTAAAGGGTTCTGTATTGGGAAATCATCATAATAAAATGCGAATATTATACCTGGGTTTTCTGATTTCTATCTTGGCGGCATGTACAATTGTTCCTGTCGAGATAAAGTATAAGCCATTTAGCGAACTATCTTACTCCAATCGTATATCACCGGCCAGAATATATAATGGTGACATTGCTGACCTTTTGGATAGTGATTTTCTTCTGATCGGATATATCGATGTGCGCAGAAATATCAGGAAATGTTATGAGGATAATGCCTGCAAGACTGTTACAGATGGTATGCCGTCCGAAAAAGATGTATTGGTTGCCGCAGCACAAAGAGGGGGTGATCTGGTTATTCTGCTTGAGGATAAGGATATTTCTGAAGGTATCACCAAATCCGTATGTACCTCAACGTCAGTGAATACCATGACTGTTAATGGTACAGTTCAGGTTTATACAGTATGTGATGCATATTTAATGGTGCGTGGTCGACTGGAATCAAAAATCAGCCGGGCATTGGTCTGGCGTCGTAATCCTGACAGTGCGGGTATTGAGGCAAATACTCGGGCCATCGGAATTGCGATGCAAACCCTGGATGAGGAATTCAGCCGGATAAAAAATAAAAAAGTGACAAGCAAGCGGAATAATACTGCACACAGATCAGAGGGAAAGGTATCGAATGAAGACAGTTTGTAACCTTTAATGCCACAACACTGCTGCCCCGTTAACTTTATGAAGCACATAACAATGTGAGGACATGGAATCGGTAAGCCTGGTCAAGACCGTCTGCCGCACGGATGCGGCCGCCGAGTCGCCATGGATGGCATGTTTTGCGTATCCTGGTCAGGCTTACCGGTTTCATGTCCGGATTGCCCAATTTAACCCAAAACACACTTGCCGCTTACATTTTAACTGTATTCGTTACATGTTAACGGGACAGTCGTGATGCCACCATATAGATGGCTTTTAAGCCATGTAGTTATAGTGATGTGACAATGGTAGTTTACTTGTATACAAACGGGGTAATTATCAGAATTCCACCTATACATGAAGGCGGCATTATGAACTATATTGATTACGGGGACGCCATTTAAATGAATAAACTGACTATCAATCGTGATTCTTTTGTGCTGGGTGAAATTAATCTTGAAGCGGGCACGATGACGATTGGCCGGGCAGAAGATAATGATATACATCTGGATGACAGTGCTACCAGCGGTCACCATGCAAAAATAGTCAGCATATTTACAGCAACTCACATCGAGGATGTTGGCAGCACCAATGGCACCTTTGTTAATGGCCATCGTATAGAAGAGCACACCCTGCATTCGGGTGATATTATATCAATCGGAGGCCACCAGTTACTTTTCCAGTCAGGTCGTCAGGGCACGACACAACCTGAAAAAACCATGATCATGAGCGGCGACAAGCTGGGCGATATGGTTGAACTGGCCAAACGTAATAAGCAGATGGAAGCCAGGCAGGCCCAACCGGAAAATCCACCCGGGGAAAAGAGGGGGGCGGTATCGTTTGTAGAGGACCTGGCCCCGACAGAAATAGACATGGATAACGCCGCTTCAGGTGATCAGGGCAGGGCCCGGAAAAGCAGCCTGAACAGGGGCGGGTTATTGAAAAACATTGAACTTGAGCAACAATCTGTCAATGAAATCAGGTCTCGACTCGTGGGCAGGAAAAATAGTTCTCAAGGCAGCAGATATATCACCCTGCTTGCCATCATCGGTGCAGTCATTGTTATTGTTATGCTGGTTCTTCTGATGAGGATGTAAGCTGGTCAAAAAATTACCACGCAAGTAGTTGAATGGATGGATATTTATCTTTGGTAGCTAATTTGTGCCAGGCTGACTGGAAACATTTGATATATATTAGTATAATCTAAATAACTTATATATTCAGGTGCATGAAATGAGATTTTTACGTCTGTTCCCGGCAATGCTGATGATGCTTGTTGTGACTCCTGCAAACGCCGATGTGCTGGTACTTGTGCATGGCTGGGCCTCCAGTGCAGATACCTGGTATGAGAGTGGAGTCTTGCCAGTATTAAGGCAAAACGGCTGGTCTGATGCAGGGGTCGTTGGAATATCAAATGCGGGCGTGGCACATCTCTCTCCTGCCCGGGGTTCGGTGCAGGGTAACCGGGTTTATCGTGTTATTCTTCCGGCAGAGGCGCCACTGATTATTCAGTCGGCTTACCTGCGTGCGGAGCTTGAGTTTATACATAATAAAAACAAACAGGAAAAAATCACGATAGCGGCCCATTCAGCGGGCGGTGTTGTTGCCAGAATGGTACTGGTACAACCGGGCGCCCCAAAAATAGATACGCTGATTACCATAGCATCTCCTCATCTCGGTACCAGCCGTGCTATAGATGCACTGAATGTAATTGATTCAAAGCCATTTTTTTGTCCAGGTCCAGGGATAGATTTTGTTAAATCAATGGTTGGTGGCGAGAAATACCAGTATCTCAAGTATTCACGTGGTGTGATCCGTGATCTGTTACCGGCAGGTTCTGAAGGTGCCTTAAGCTGGCTTAACAGGCAGAAACACCCCGATATCCGCTATTATTCTGTTATCAAAAGCCTGTCTCAAAACAATGGAGATGAAATGGTGCCCGGGTTCAGCCAGGACCTCAACCAGGTGCCATCCATTCAAAACAGGGCGAAGGTGTATGTTACGCATTCCGGTCATGCACTTAACCCGGCCGACGGACAACTTCTGGCAAAAATATTATCCCAATAACATTTGTTATTATCCATGAGTGATTGAACCCTTACCTGTCTGGAAGACGGAATACCGGCAGGGTTTTTTGCTGATTTTTACAGTCGAATCATTTATCTTGGTCTGATAGAAACCAGGTCGCAGTATATTGACCAGATAAAGATGTTATAGATACGCATGGCTGAACATTTGAAAGCAATTCACCTGAACCGCGCTGAACTCCTGAATAAAATCGGGCACGAGGTTACCATTATCACAGGTAATTCACGTCTGACAGATTCAATTCGCAATTCCTGTGATCAAAAAGCCGTTGATGAAGGCCTGCAGGCATGGGAATCACCCGATATTATTCCCTGGGGGGCATGGATTATGAGGTGTTTCAGGGAAGGTCCCAAACCGGACGCCTTACATGCCCCCGTATTGATAAGTGACTGGCATGAGCAAGGATTGTGGGAACAGATTATTGTCGAAGCATCAACAGAGAGCCCTCTTTTGCAGGTATCTGCAACTGCGCGTCAGGCAGCAGAGACATGGCGGCTTACCCACGAGTGGGAGC
Organism: Gammaproteobacteria bacterium; assembly: GCA_011052215.1. Taxonomy (GTDB): domain Bacteria; phylum Pseudomonadota; class Gammaproteobacteria; order JAADHQ01; family JAADHQ01; genus JAADHQ01. The sequence continues at coordinate 29,848 of DRJK01000086.1, read as the reverse complement.
TTGAACAGTCACAGGACAAGCATTGGCAAAATGAGGATACCCGGGCATTTCAGAAGTGGGCCAAACGACTGCAAAAAAGGTGTTTGAGTAAAAACTGGACTACCAGGGCCCAACTACCGGGTTTGATAACAGAATGGATTCTGGCAAGGCAATTTTCCGTTCCGGATCGTATCATTCTGACCGGTTTTGATGAAATCACCCCTCGACAATTATCTTTGATTAATGCCTGTGAAGAGCAGGGGTGTATCGTCGAGTGGATCGAGAAAAGCGGCCTTAGCCAATCTGTATGCAAGTTAAAAGTTAATAATTACAGGGAGGAAATAGTTTATGCCGCTCACTGGGCAAGGGTCTTGCTGGAAGAGAAGAAAACGATCCGTCTGGGGATCGTTGTCCCTGAGTTAAAAGAAATGCGAGAAGTGATCCAGGGAATATTTGACAAGGTATTCAGTCCGGAAAACATTAAGCCTGGAACAGAATTAACCCGGCACCCATATAATATATCCATGGGCAGGCCTCTCATTCAATACCCTGTTATACAGACCTTGTTTCTTATATTGTCATTAAAAAACAATTCTGTAGCCGTTGAGGAATTTTCTGCCTTACTCAGATCACCTTTTATCACGGGATGGGAAGAAGAGATGTTCTCACGTTCGCAGCTGGACAAGAGGATAAGGGAAGCGGGGAATGAAAAAATTTCAATCAGGTTTGTTAACCGGTTGGCATGTCGCTCTGACAGACAATATTTTTCCCGAAAAATAGCAGTAATGCTGGAATCAGTTGACGAGGGTGTGAATAAAATGCCTGCAAGGGCCTTGCCTGGATTCTGGGCAGGTTATATTACGCGGATACTGGACGGCTTTGGCTATTTAAAGGGGCGTACATTATCAAGTGATGAATATCAGACAGCCGAGGCATGGAAGGACGTGCTGTGTGAGTTTATCAAGCTGGATATGTCAGACCGGAAAATAACATTGGGCAGTGCGGTGAGTATTCTTCGTCAGATTGCTGCCGAAAGAATATTTCAGCCAAGGACAAATGAAGCCCCTGTGCAGGTATTGGGTGTAATGGAAGCCATCGGACTGGAGTTCGAGAAAACCTGGATCATGGGTCTGCATGATTGTGTCTGGCCACCTGTCCCCAGGCCGGATCCATTTATACCATTTCCGTTACAAAGAGAAAAAAATATGCCGCATTCAAGTGCGTCACGAGAACTTGAGTTTGCTGAAAAGATAACTTCCAGACTCATCGGAAATGCGGCCGAGAGTATTATCAGTTATCCATGCATGGATGAAACAGATATCCTTCGCCCGTCGGCATTATTGAATGATATTGATAAAGTTCATATTGAGCAATTGCTGCCTCGAAAATTTCCCGACTGGTGCCAACTGATATTTCAGTCCGGAAAACTGGAATCAATACAGGATAATCAGGCGCCACCAGTCAGGGGCCGGGATGTATCAGGCGGTAGTCAGATCATTAAATTACAGTCCCTGTGCCCTTTTCGTGCATTTGCTGAATTGCGACTGGCAGCGAGGCCATTGCAGGAGCCCACTATCGGGCTGGACCCATCGGAGCGGGGAAGCCTGGTACATCAGGCGCTGGAATATTTCTGGCGTGAAGTAAGAACGGGCGCACAGTTGCAGAACTTGTCTGCTGATGCGCTTCATGATCAGGTAGACAGGTGTGTATCACGGGCCATGACAAAAATGGAAAAGGAATTATTTGTTGATTTCAAGGGACGTTTCAGGGTGCTGGAACACAATCGCCTTAAAACCCTGATGCTCGAATGGCTTGAGAACGAAAAATCAAGACAGCCTTTTCACGTATTGATGACAGAACAGAAGGTAAAGTTTGCCACAAACAGTATTGATATTCTACTGAAGGTGGACAGGGTAGATGAAATGGATGATGGCTCAAGGATTGTTATCGACTATAAAACGGGCAAGGTCTCGCCATACGAATGGTTTGGTGACCGTCCGGGAGACCCGCAGTTACCTCTTTATGTTTCGGCCCTGCCGGAAAAACTTGCCGGCGTTGTTTTCGGTCAAATCAGGCCAGGAGAATGTGCATTTAAGGGGGTGATGTCTGGCGACATCAGTTTACCAGGTGTAAAAAACACGGAGAAATTATTGCAGACCCGGGGGATCGAGAACTGGACAGGGCTATTGGACTACTGGAAGGCATGTGTTAATAAACTGGCAGACGAGTTCGCACGAGGTGAGGCGATGGTGGATCCTTTATCTTACCCGGCCACATGCAAATACTGCTCCCTTAAGTCGCTATGCAGAATAAATGAAATAAAAAATACTGATCAGGCTCTGGATGAGGAAGATTATGGATCGTAAAATTGCTGACAATGCTCAGCGAGCACAGGCGCTTGATCCTGCACGGTCATTTATTGTTCAGGCTCCAGCAGGCTCTGGTAAAACAGGGTTGTTGATTCAGCGAATTCTTACACTACTGGCGTGTGTAGAAGAGCCCGAAGAGATTATTGCAATTACATTCACGCGTAAGGCCGCAAGTGAAATTCGTGAAAGAATAATGTCAGCACTGAACGAAGCATGTAATAGCGGGGAGCCGGAACAGGAATATCACAGGCTGACCTGGTTGTTGGCAAAAAATGTTATCAGTCGCAATAAAAAGTGTGCATGGGGCCTTCTGGAAAATCCGGGTCGATTACGTATTCAGACTATTGATTCCTTGTGTTCAATGTTGTCCAGACAAATGCCGTTATTATCCGGATTTGGTTCCACTCCCCCGGTTACCGAGGATGCGGATGAACTGTATAAAGAGGCTGCACGAAATACGATCGCCATTCTCGAGTCTGACACACATTGGTCGGAGTCAATCGAACATCTTGCCGGCCACCTGGATAACCGGCTTGAATATCTCCAGTCATTGATTTGTAACATGCTATCAAAACGTGATCAGTGGTTGCGCCATGTAGCAGACCCGGCACATCCTGCAATTGATCGGGTGAATCTTGAGTCAGCATTGGGATCTCTGGTGGAGGACAGGCTGCTGGATTTATCTGCCAGATGGCCAAAAGAGCTCAATGAGCAGATATCAAGCCTGATGGTCTTTGCACAAGATAACCTTGTTACTGCATGTATAGAGGGAGAATTTGTATCAGCGAGTTTTACCGGCTTTCCTGGTGACAAGCTTGAAGATCTCAAGTCATGGAGATTTATTGCTGACTTTTTGTTAACCGGTGAAGGTGCTCTCAGGAAGAAGGTAGACAAGAGGCAGGGGTTTCCACCTGCAAGTGCCGGCCGCACAGCGGATGAGAAAAAACTGTTTCCACAGATGAAAGAAGACATGGTCAAGCTGCTGGCATGCCTGGGGTCCTTTCCGGACGCCATAGAATGCCTGCACACCATACGCGTTTTACCATGCCCGGAATATAGCGAAGATGAATGGCAAACCATGCAGGCATTATTCGAGATACTGCGATTATCAGCGGCACAACTGGAGATGGTTTTTTATGAAAAAGATTCTGTTGATTTTACAGCAATCTCATTGGCGGCAACCAGGGCCCTGGGTGAACCGGAAAACCCCACTGACCTTGCAATGGCCCTGGACTATAAAATAAATCATCTGCTGATAGATGAATTTCAGGATACATCAATGTCACAGTTCGAATTAATCAGGCAGCTAACTTCCGGCTGGACAGGGGATGATCACCGTACATTATTTATTGTAGGTGACCCGATGCAGTCAATCTACCGGTTTCGGGAGGCCGAGGTTGGATTATTTCTGGAGGCATGGAATGAAGGGATAGGGGATATAACCCTGATACCGGTTCAACTAAAAGTGAATTTCAGATCTCAGGCAGGTATCATTGAGTGGGTTAACAGCAGTTTCAGGAAAATATTGCCGGCTCGGGATGATCTGGAATCAGGGGCTGTCAGATATGTCGATTCTATGGCCCGCCATGATGCCATCGAGGGTAATGCCTGCACAGTTTATCCATGTTTTATCAAGGATGAGGAACAGGAAGCAAGAAAAATTCTATTGATTATTCAGCAGACAAAAAAAACCAGCCCGGACGGAACGATAGCTATTCTGGTGAGGGGACGCAGCCATTTATCCAGCATTATTAATAGTCTGATCAAGGCAAAACTGAAATACCGGGCAGTAGAGATAGAGGGATTATCACACCGGCCTGTCATACAGGATCTGCTTTCACTGGTAAAGGCCATGATACAGTTATCTGATCGCATTGCCTGGCTGGCCGTATTAAGGGCACCCTGGTGTGGGCTGAAATTATCTGACCTGTATGCATTATGTTCACTCGATCGCGAAAAGAACGTTCTGGAACTGGTTGTTGATAGCAGTCATCAGGCAACAATCAGTCAGGATGGCCAGTCAAGGTTGCAGCGTGTATGCGGGGTGCTTCAGGCCAGCATCAATAGCTCACAGAGACAAGGACTCAGGCAATGGGTTGAGGGGGCATGGTTGTCGCTGGGAGGTCCTGCCTGTTTAAGTGATGAAACGGATATAGAAGATGCCGAGGTTTTTTTTCAGTTACTGGAGAAAATAAATTCCCTGTCACAATCAAAAGTATTATATGAATTACAAAAATCTGTTAACAGGTTATTTGCTTTGCCTGATATCCATGCAGATGAGAATTTGCAGGTTATGACTATTCATAAATCAAAAGGGCTTGAATTTGATACAGTAATATTGCCCGGGCTGGGTAACAAGACGGCCGGTAATGACAGCCATTTGATAAAATGGTTTGAACGACCACGAAAACCCGATGCAAGCGATTTGCTTATGGCCCCGATCAGAAAGACCGGAGAGGATATCAATCAGAAATACAAATTACTGGAAGATTTCGAAAAGAAAAAAGAATTTTATGAGTCCGGTCGATTATTGTACGTAGCTGCAACACGCGCACGTCGTAGATTGCATATATTTGGTCATGTTCAATGCAATATCAGAGATGGAGTGTTGCAGCCTGGCAAACCACGTTCTGGCTCCTTGCTGGCTTCATTATGGCCAGCCGTACAGGATATTTACGATAATGAATTTGAATCCTGTAAAGACAGGTATCTGACAGATGGAGGAGAACCGGACAGGAAGCAGACTGGATCCGGTAATAGAATAAGCAGGTTAGCACCGGACTGGAGGCTGCCAGATGCACCCTGCTCATATGAATATATGGGGGCAGGAAATGAACAACCTGGAGAATCTCTGGATTTTGATTGGGCAGGTGATACGGCGAGATTCATCGGGATAGTCGCACATGAGATCATTCAATATATAAGCAATGAAAATATCAGTAGTTATGATACTGATCTGGAGGATTATTTTTCACGGTTAGCAGGAAAATCCTTGTCCTGTCTTGGCGTCCCGGCTTCAGAACTCGGCCAGTCTGTCGTAAAGGTTATTGATTCAGTTAGAAATACAATGAAAGATACCAGAGGTCGCTGGATATTGAATCCGGTCCACAGGGAAGCCAGAAATGAATATGCACTGACGGGACGATCTGGCTCAGGTGTGGAACACATAATCATTGACCGCACTTTTGTAGATGAGAATAATATTCGCTGGATTATTGATTACAAGACAGGCAGCCATTCCGGGACAGGTAAAGAAGTATTTATGGATAGAGAGATGGAACGCTATCGTGGCCAACTGGAAAACTATGCGATGATCATGAGTAAAATTGATAAAAGAGATATTAAGCTGGGTTTATACTTTCCTATGTTGCAAGGCTGGCGTGAATGGGAATATAAAAAGTAAACTATTTCAGAGGTTCCTTAAATCTTACTGCTGCCCTGTTAACCCGAAACAAATATAGTTGATACATAACGGTAAGTATATTTTGAGCAAAATTGAGCAAACCGGACATGAAACCGGTAAGCCAGATCAAGACACGCAAAACATGCCATCCATGGCGGTTCGGCTGCCGCAACCGTGCGTCAGACGGTCTTGATTTGGCTTGCCGGTTTCATGTCCTCACATTGATATGTGCCTCATAAAGTTAATGGAACCATTAGTAGTGATGCGTTTTATAAAATTAACGGGACAGCAGTAATGAGTAACGAGAAAAATGTGCAGTATTTTGATCTTGATATAAGTCGGGATGAATTTATCTATTACTATAATGGCACAGTAAAAAATATTCTGGTAACCACCATGGAAAATAAAAAAGTGCAATTTCCCGCGAGTATGGTTCAGAAGTTTGTAGATCATTATGGTGTTCGTGGCAGGTTTAAAATAATATATGATAATAATAATAAACTTATTTCCATCAACAGGGAGAGATGACGGTATGTTACAGGATTGTTAATATCATATAAAACAGTATGTTATAAAAAAGTTAGCAGTTTTGTAAAAAATAGATTATTCTCAAAATCATAATGTTAACTGATTGAAATACCTATTAAAAAATTCATGAAAAATTATTTATCAGGTTTCAGGGCGGCATTCAACAGGGAAGAATCGAATGATAGTGATGATCAACGCCAGTCATGTCTTGATATCAATTTGCCTCGTTTGGGCGGCAAACCAAAAAATCTGGATCTGAATCCCGGGAAGCTGCATGTTCATTTATCCAGCTATGACCTGGAAAAAACGCAACAGATTCAGGAGGCATTGAAATATCTTAACCAGTTAAATAAAGTCGAGCTTAAACCCCACATTCGCAACGAATTAAACAGCACCATCCTTGCATGCACAGGCAAGTCCATTGCCTTTGTCTACAGAAAGTATTTGACCAGGGGGAGCAGCTTTCCCGAAAATAACGAGAGAAAGACAGTACTGACTACTACTATTTTATTCCTGCAGGCACTAATACTTTCATATAAATATGTAGTGGTAAATGATTATAATTTGCCGCTTAGAAAATTCAACCAGTACCACGGAAGAGTTCGTGATACCTCGATCAGGATATTCGAGTTAACTTTATGGTTACAAAGGATGCTGGCGATCCGGTTTCAGAAGTTATCAGAGCAGGACTGGCATGATATTAATTCTCTTTTTACCGTGCTGGCAAATATGCTTGATATCGAGGAACCACAACAACTCAGTGATGATCTGGCCCTGTACAAATCGTCAGGTGTTCTTAGTGAAAAAAATTACCTGCGCAGCATCAGTTCGATGTTTGTATCAATACAGATTTTTGGATTGCTGGATATCTCCAGTTGGCCCTCAAGTTCTATTCAAATAATTGAAAAATACCTGGCTAAACATGAAAATTTATTGGCTATAACACTCGACGAAACGACCGATAAGGGAAGTGATTTTGTTGTCACCTATTCAAGCCAGAAAACACCACCGGTATTTAATGAGAAAGAGACTTCTTTCCCGGGTTGCTATATTGATATCTCCGCATTAAAAAAGCAGGCAGAAAAAGATCTTGAAGAAGTGAGGCGCAAGAACTTCATCAGGGAAAGTGAAAAGAAAAGATTGCAACCACATGGCAATATTGAAAATCTCGCTGACAATGAAGGTTTGCTGGATTTATTTCATAAAAACCTGTTAAATTTGCAGCGTGAGGATGAAAGAAAAACGTTGTATGGGGGCGGGGTTGTCGATATTTATAGTGGGATCGCTGCGTGCTACCGGTTGATTTATAATCTCCTGAATAAAGGAAATTCAGGAGAGAGTGAAGAAGGTGAGAGTTTTATGGATGCAGCCGCCAGGCATTCCTCTTTACTGGTAGAAAGAGAATCAGATGTGCTTGAATGTCAATGGAGAATAATTAATGAGAGTAATGGTGGCATTCTGGTCAGAACAGTAGAAACCAGATATATGCATGTCATGGAGGTCGGGCAACTGGTTTCAATCAAGCCCGATTCAGCAGAGGAAAATGCAGTTCCACAATTGGGGTTCATAACCCGGCTTGACAGATTATCAACAGGTGAGGTGGATGTTGCCATTGTAAAAATTTCCACTACTGCAGAAGCTGCGACAATAATGGAACCCGGAAAAAATATTTCATCGCAGGAAATGCTACCCGGGATTCTCATCAGGGATCTGGATAACCATTGGCAGTTGATATTACCCCGCCATGTAAAATATATTACTGGCGCACCAGTTGTTATCAAACGCAACAATGAAAGCTTGCCTGTAAGACTGGGCGATATTGTTTTGTCAAAAACAGGGTTTGTCCTGTTTGACGTAAGATCTCCGGGACTGAGTGCGTAAATAAAAATAACTGACCTCTGAAAGGATAACTATTGTTTTTAGGCTTCAGAATTTTACTGATCTGCGGAAAGTTGTTTTTTCCTGTATTGGTAGCCATCATTCTATATCAAGCTGATTTAAAAGCGGAAATACCTGTAGGTGAAAAGGGCTTTAATGATACTGTCCTTGACGAGCCTATCCTGTTGCCAGGCTGGTTTAAGTTGAGTTTTCTGGATATAAAGGAAGACCTGAGGGAGGCAAAGGCTGATGGAAAAAAGGGTGTTATCCTTTATTATGGACAGCAGAGATGCCCCTATTGCAAGGCCCTGATAGAAAACAGTTTTAATAAAAAAGATATTGAACTGTATATAAAAGAAAACTTTGATATCATAGCCATAGATGTCAGAGGCAGCAGAATAGTGACAACGCTCAAAGATGAGAAAATTACCGAGAAAAAATATTCGATACTGCAAAACGCAAGTTTTACACCAACACTGGAATTTTATGATACACAAGGGGTGAGAGTACATCGCCTTGTTGGCTACTTCCCGCCATATACTATTCGTGCAGCGTTGGAGTTTGTGTCTGATGAGCACTATAAAAATGAAACCTTTAAAACATATCTCGACAGAGGTAATATCCCTCATCGTGATAGCAAGGGTGAAATTTACTACCGCCATTTTTCCATGAAGAGCCCCTATTATCTTGCAAGAAATAAAATTCGTGCACAAAGACCACTGATGGTTATTTTCGAGCAAAAAAACTGTCATGCGTGCGATGTTCTGCACGCAAGTGTATTTCAAAATGAGGTAATACTATCCAGGATCAACAATATTGATGTGGTGCAGCTGGATATGTCAGGTGATGAAAAAGTTATCGATCCCGCCGGCAGGAAAATAACATCGAGGCACTGGGCCGAAGAGTTGGGTATATTTTATGCGCCTACTATGGTTTTTTATGATGAATCCGGGGTTGAATTATTAAGGCTGGGTTCTGTGGTACATTTCAATCGGCTCAATAAGGTTTTGCGTTACATTGATACCCACGCGTACCGAAACTACAAGAACTTTATTGACTGGCTGGTTGCTAATTAAATTAAATACAGTGTCACCAGAAGTCTTTCCGGCAGGGATAATGTGCATGGTTACTACCAAAAAGTCAGATGATTCTGTCAGCGAAAACAGTTTTTCACTGGATGCATGGATGGACAAGCTGGCTACCCTGTATCCGGATGACCAGTTGGAAAGAATTCGTGAAGCGGCTGTGCTTGCGATTAAGGCACATGCACATCAAAGACGTGCATCGGGTGAGCCATATGTGTTTCATGTTTTTGAAGTGGCAGAAATACTGGTAAATCTCCACCTTGATAATGAATCCATTATTGCTGCATTACTGCATGATGTAGTTGAGGATACGTCTGTTACCCTTGAACAGGTTGAGTCTGTATTTGGTCATTCTATAAGTGTACTGGTTGATGGTGTTACCAAGATAGGGCAGGTAAAGGGCGTATCTGAAATAGCACAAAATAAATCCAGAGAGAATTGGGGAAACTCTGAGAGTCTTCGAAAAATGTTGCTGGCCATGGTGAAAGATGTAAGGGTAATCCTCATCAAGCTGGCCGACCGGCTTCATAATATGAGAACCCTGAAGTATTTAGACAAGGAGAGACAAACAAGAATTGCCACGGAAACCATGGACATATTTGCCCCGCTTGCCAGCCGGATGGGTATCTGGCAAATAAAGTGGGAACTGGAGGATTTGTCATTCAGGTATCTGCATCCGGGTAAATATAAAAAAATTGCCTCACTCCTGGCCGAACGACGACTTGACAGAGAAGCTTTTATTAATGAGGTTATTACCGAGCTTGAAGATGAACTGGCAAAAGTGAATATCAAGGCAGAACTTTCGGGCAGGGCAAAACATATTTACAGTATCTGGCGTAAGATGGAAAAAAAGGGAGTGGATTTCAAGGATATTTTTGATGTGAGTGCTGTCAGGGTACTGGTTGATACTGTTGCAGATTGTTACGGTGTTTTGGGCATTACACATATGCTCTGGAAGCACATACCCAATGAATTCGATGATTATATTACTACACCCAAAGGTAATAACTACCAGTCACTACATACGGCAGTAATAGGGCCCGATGGCAAAATACTGGAGGTGCAAATCAGAACAAGAGAAATGCATGAACATGCAGAGCTGGGTGTAGCATCACACTGGTTATACAAGGAGGGCTCAAAGTTTGATCCGGTATATGAGCAAAAAATTGCATGGTTACGACAGATACTGGAATGGAAAAATGAGGAATCTGATGTAGACGGTTTTGTAGACAGGCTTAAATCAGAGATATTTGAGGATAGAGTTTATGTGTTAACACCCAAGGGCAATGTTGTTGACCTTGCCATGGGTGCGACACCCCTGGATTTTGCCTATCACATACACACAGATGTCGGGCATGGATGCAGGGGAGCAAAGATTAACGGCTCAATTGTACCATTGACCTATACCCTGAAAACGGGCGACCAGATTGAAATACTCACCGCAAAATCAGGTACACCCAGTCGCGATTGGTTGAACTCACATCTGGGATATCTGAAAACACCGCGGGCCAGAGCAAAGGTAAGATCCTGGTTTACTCATCTTGATCTTGAAAAAAATATTACGGCGGGAAAATTAATTCTGGATAAGGAATTAAGCAAGCTGGGTTTATCCAAAATCAACACAGACAGGCTTGCAAGTAAACTGAACTCACAAAATATGCAGGAACTTTATGCGTTGATTGGCAAGGGCGACGTAACAGCAGTACAGATTGCGGGTGCAGCACAGGAGATCGCAACACCAAAAGACCCGGATGCTGAAATCCTGAAAAAGACAAAAATCAGCACGGCAAAAGAGGTTAAAGGTGATGTCAGAATTTACGGCGTGGGTAATTTGCTGACAACAATGGCTAAATGTTGCAAACCTGCACCGGGTGATTCCATAATTGGTTATATTACCAAGGGGAGGGGGATAACAATCCATCGTAGGGATTGTTCGAATATTTTGAGGTATGGCCATGAGAGATTAATCGAGGTTTCCTGGAGCAGGGGGCAGGAGTCAACCTATCCTGTCGATATATCAGTCCTTGCCTACGACAGACAGGGGTTACTCATGGATATTACCAATGTGCTCAGTGATGAAAAGGTTAATGTACTAAGTATGAATACAATTACGGATGTTAAGGATCATATGGCCAGAATGAAGTTAACCCTGGAGGTGACTGGCATCAGTAAATTAAGTCGGGTTCTTTCCAGATTAACACAATTATCAAATGTCCTGGAGGCAAAACGCGTGGTTTGATTTTATTCCTTAAATGGTGCCCCGGAGACGATTTGAACGTCCGACCTATCGCTTAGGAGGCGATTGCTCTATCCAGCTGAGCTACCGGGGCATTAAGACCGGATGTGACTATAATTCAAGTGCAATATTGTACACATAAATACCATAATCTGCCATGAAGATATCCATAATAATTCCTGTTTATAATGAAATGTCCACATTGCCAAAATTGCTGGGCAAGCTGTCCGGTATGCTTGCACTGGGGCATGAGTTGATAATTGTGGATGGTGGCAGTAGTGATTCAACTATACAGGAGATCAGCTTCGCGGAGGTTAAAGTTATAAAAACAGGGAAAGGACGCGCCGTGCAAATGAATGCCGGCGCGGCAATATCATCTGGTGATATTTTATGGTTTTTACATGCCGATAGTGATTTTGTATTACCTGTTGAAGAATATATTGTGTTACTTCAGGGTTTGAACGATCAGGCATGGGGCAGGTTTAATATTCGTCTGTCAGGGGAAAAAATTGTTTTTCGATTAATTGAATGCCTCATGAATATTCGATCGTGTTCTAGCGGCATCTCTACAGGTGATCAGGGGATCTTTATTTCCAGGCAGTTGTTTGACAGAGTAAATGGTTTTTCAGATATATTGATCATGGAGGATATTAATATTTGCATGAAGTTAAAGAAGTTAAAGAAACCGGACTGTCTGAAGGCAACATTAATTACTTCCAGCAGAAGGTGGGAGCAGCAAGGTATAATAGCGACGATTATATTGATGTGGAGGATGAGAGTACTTTATTTTATGGGCGTTTCTCCGGAGAAACTGGCAAAGTTGTATGAGAAATAGCCTGATTATATTTGCAAAGGCACCCCTTCCAGGGAAGGTGATGACACGCCTTGGAAAGTCCATTGGTATGCGGAACGCATCAGCAATATATAAACGGATGTTGTACAGGCTGATTGGTCGTTTGGTGGCAGGCCATGATTATTCCATAGAGTTATGGTGTTCTCCGGATACCAAACACCCGTTTTTTCGTAAATGCTCACGTGAATTCGATATTCATCTTAAATCTCAACATGGATCGGGTCTGGGGGAGAGAATGATGAATGCATTCAGGGAGTCGGCAAGGGACTCGGCTAAAACCATTCTGATAGGTTCTGATATTATTGCTATGGATACATCCGATATTGAGTTGGCGATAAACCATCTTGACTCATGTGATGTGGTGCTGATGCCAACGTTTGATGGCGGTTACGGGATGATAGCGATGAAAAATACCAGTCCGCATCTATTCATGAACATGGAATGGAGTACATCGAGAGTACTTAATAAAACGGTTTCCAGGGTTAGCAGGTTGGGGCTTGATTACAGATTACTGGACACCCGGAGGGATGTGGATACACATAAGGATTATATAGCGATGTCACGGGCTGTTTACATTTCAACTACATTCGTCATGGGGTAACGGGACAGCAGTGACAGTATTATATTATTATCGGCTTTGATCAGGTGATGCCAGAAGAGGGACGGAGGCTCACATGTCATGGTTGATATGTTTTACAGATCACTTTTCGGAATATGTCTCATCATATCGCGCTGAAGATTAATGACTGTTTTACTTATTACTCTTTGATGCTCTCCGGACAGTCCTATAAATTTCCCGCCCAGTTTTTGTCCATTGTCCATATCGCCAGAATTTGCATAGCGTATCTCAAGTTGGCAGGTAACGTTCTGGTTATCGGATAGCCTTATTTCACAATAGGGGACAAGTTCAGAAAACTGAACAGTGTATGGGGGGGCAAGTGCGATGCCTGCACCGGACTCAGACAGATTAAAAACCTTCCCGTACATAGGTGTTCCGTCGTCTCTTTTTAGTTTAATGGGTATATTAGTTCCCAGACCCAGGTTGATTCGATAGTTTTGTCTTTTCTGAAAATAGAGAATATTTTGTGGATATTCAACCTTGTAGACTGGAATACCGTCATCACATCTGGATGATATCAGATTGGTTGAGAACTGAATCCCGATACCATCAACCTTTGACTGAATATTCAATCTTTTATGGAGGAGCAGTAATTCATGTCCATGTTTGGCGCTTAGCTCATCAAGTAATATAAATTGATCATCCAGACTAATATTTATGATAAAACTGAAAAATACTTCAGGGACACCTGGTATGGATATCTGAAGTAATGAGCGTTGCCCCCTGACTTTATCAAGTAGTCTGGCAGATTCACGAAGATTTGTTATTTTTTTTCCGGTCACAGTGTTATGTTATATAGTTAAGGTGGCAAACCAATATTACATACACGGTTTTCAGGAGGATTACACTAAAATTATCAGTCGGATTATCAGACGATTAACTGGTCTTCCAGTATTATGCCTTGGCTATGCTTCTGCCTAGCGTGTTTTTATTTTCATGCCCGTCAGAACTGTATGTATCTTCATTTTCCTGTTGGCCATAGAGGATTGAAAGAGCTTGTTTTATTGATCGCAGGCTGTTGTCCACAATGCTGCCGTTTAACCGGTTCAGCTTTTTGCAGCGACCAATATTTTCTTTAAGCAGGCCCCATTTAGCAGAAAGAATGTTATTATTGTCGCACCAGGAAATACAGGATTCAATACCATCTTGCGTTGGACTGAACCCATGTGTTTGTATGTAGGCATTGAGCATGGAACTGTAGTGCTCCAGGGCATCATAAATCTTTTTTTTCTCATCGTTTATTGTTAATAGCAAGCTGCTGTCACTTGCGATGATATCCTTTTCTTTCACGAGCAGGGAGTCTAGAATTTCCATCTGATCGATCTCATTATCAAGCATTGTGGAGAGTTCGGTTCTACAGGTATGTTTGTCCATGTTCGCCCCTGTTACTGAGCAGTTCCCAGTAATGATTCATATTGTAAGAGTTTAGCGGCTATTCTCTCCGGAGAAATATTATAATTACCACTACTCAGATTTTCCCTGACCCTTGCCACTTTTTCTGCATCAACAACAGGTGTGGCTTTAATCTTTTTTTCCAGATCCTGTATCAGTTTGGCAGATTCGGTAAAGGTTACTGTGTCAGCAGATTTATTACTACCTTGCTTTTGCGATTCCGTATTAATTTCATTACGGGTATCAGGAACCTTCTTGCCTTGTGTTGCTGTGTTAATTTTCGAACTATTCAGGTCTGTAATCGAAATAGTCATTGTTAAAGCTCCGAATATATTTGGCGCATTGCACCATTATGGTTGTCGACAATAAAATAAAATTCTTTAGTCACGCTATCTATATGTTTATTTTTACAACGCCGGATCGTATGGCGGTTCCTTCAATAATTCTTTTTGAATTCATGTTTTTAACCCGAACATGTTCACCAATCGTTGCATCATTCAGTGCTTTCCCTTTCATTTTAATGCTTATTCCTGATGTCTCGGCAATGATCATGACGTACTCGCCTCTTTTTATTACTTTTGATTTCGCCAGCATATACGATTTTATTGCCTGATTTTCCCGAATCAGACGTTTTGCAATATGGCCATTTATCAAGTTGATATCAGTGAAGTAATTACCGTTGAGCGAGGTAACATCCTGTTTCGCCATTTTAAGGTTTGATTTACGTACAATTTCTCCTCTGGCAATGGGAGACCGGGCAACATAGATTGATTTGTATGCCTTGACTGATGCTTGAATGTATATCTTCCAGGGTTTGTCACTATTGCAACGAACGGCAATAGAGATGTTACCAGGTAACTTGTTGTTGCCCCCTTTGGCTGTCAGTTCGGAGTCACATGTGGGAAGCTTGAGTCTGTTATCAAGATGACCCACCTCTACCGTAAAATCCTGAAACCCGAGTTTATTTGCCTTTTCAACCAGGAATTGACGGGCAGCAGTCCTGATCTTTTCATGACTGGCAAACTTGCTGCCGGAGGCATTTGCCGTCAGGCTCAGGGTCAGAAAAATGATCAGAACAGTTGTCAAATATGTATTTTTCATAATGTCCATAAAAACAATAAGTTGTAATGGTATTAAGTACCATGCGTCAAAAATCAGTCAGCCTGGCTGCAAAATTTAATGTTGTAGACAGGTTAATGCAAGAGGTATGCCGATTGTCAGTGCTTAAGTTCACCGGTAAGCAAACCGATATAAAGGTGACTTACCTTGATATTATTATTTGGAGACGATGGATGGCGGGATTACTGGATAGTGTTGATATGCGAACACAATTGGCGGGGCATAACCGTCTGGAGTTACTACTCTTCAGGTTAGGGAGTCGTCAACAGTTTGGCATAAATGTATTTAAGGTGCAGGAGGTGATCCAGTGCCCATCGCTGACAAATATACCCAATTCCCACGCTGTTGTCAGAGGGGTTGCGAACATGAGGGGCAGGACCATCAGCGTGATGGACCTTGCTCATGCGATCGGTATGAAACCCACAAAAAATGTTAATGAGGCATTTATCATCATTACGGAATATAATCGTACCACCCAGGGGTTTCTGGTTGATTCTGTAGACCGGATTATCAATATGAACTGGGAAGACATCATGCCGCCACCCAAGGGCACAGGCAGCAGCAGTTACCTGACAGCTGTGACCAAGGTAGACGATGACCTGATTGAGATTATCGATGTTGAGCAGGTGATGGCTGAAGTCAACGGGATGAAGGCCGATGTATCCAGCGATCTGATGGATGATGTGAAAAACAAGGATGAAGTTATCAGGAAGATTATGGTGGTAGATGATTCGGTTGTGGCGCGCAACCAGGTCAAGCGGACACTCGATCAAATAGGATATGAGGTAGTACTGGCAAAAAGTGGCAAGGACGGGCTTGAGCAGATGCAGGAAATGGCCAAGATCGGGCCGATCAAGGATCAGATTGCACTGGTCATTTCTGATATAGAGATGCCAGAAATGGATGGCTATACATTAACAACCGAGGTACGAAAAGACCCGGAATTGAAAGATCTCTATATAATGTTGCATACTTCATTAAGTGGCGTTTTTAATAATGCTATGGTAGAGAAGGTCGGGGCCAACAAGTTTATTCCCAAGTTTAATGCCGATGAGCTGGCAACGGGTGTAATGGAGGCGGTGAGTGAAATTGAGGGAAAACTGGACTCATCCCCGTAGTTTACCGGATAATTTGCCAGGAAATGTCAGGCCAGGCAGGAAGCATCAGATAAATTACATGTAGTGCAGGGTATAATCAAGGTATGCCGGCCATGTGCCGGTTTATTTATGGATGCTTATTTTGCTTTTTTTTAGTGGATATTTAACGTAACATTTTGTTGTCCTTGCAAGGACGAGCTGGTCAAAGTAAGGTTTATATACCCTAAACAGGATGCAGGTGAAGGTTCAGATGGCAGAACGTAATACAATCAGCACAAAAGACTATGAGGAATTCAGCAGGCTCCTTGAGAATGAGTGTGGCATTGTGCTGGGTGAGAACAAACAGTATCTGGTTACCAGCAGACTGAATCATGTACTGAAGGATAATAAGATGGATTCGCTGGGCAGCCTGATAGCCGAGCTCAACAAGGATACTTCCAGGAAGCTGATTAACCGGATTATTGAGGCGATGACGACCAATGAAACGTCATGGTTTCGTGATATCCATCCCTTTAACACGTTGAAGGAAAGGCTGTTGCCCGAACTCGCAAAGGGACGTCGAACACCTGTCAGGATATGGTCTGCCGCCTGCTCATCCGGGCAGGAACCATACTCGATCAGTATGCTGGTTCATGAGTTTATAGCATCAAATCCGGGATTATTAAATGTCGATGTTCAGATTCTTGCGACAGATATTTCGCCTGCAATATTATTAAGTGCAGAAAAAGGGCGTTATGATGACATGGCAATGGCGAGAGGTTTATCGCCCGATCGAAAAAAGAAGTTCTTCAGGGAAACGCCAAATTATTGGCAAATCAATCCCGCAATCAGCTCAAGGATACAGTTCAGGCCGCTGAATTTATTACAAAGTTACAATTTGCTGGGCAAGTTCGATATTATTTTCTGTCGTAATGTACTGATCTATTTTTCGACTGAATCAAAAAAACAAATACTGGAAAAAATGTGTAATATTTTGAATCCAGGGGGGCACATCTTTCTCGGTGGTTCCGAGTCTATTACAGGTATTACGGATAAACTTAACATGGTTCGTACCAATGGTGGTGTTGTTTATCAGTTGAAACCCTGAGGACTCTGTTTCATACATATATTTTTTCCCGTCACGAAATCTTGCCACTTTACGGTAAAATTTGCCGTCCAGACCGCTTCATTTTTCTCAACATCCATTTGTATCAATATTCTACGGCATCATGCAGGGTTGGCACGTCTGTTGCAACACTACTTGCAACTGAAAGCTGGATAATCAAAATGCCGATCAATTTTGAAAAAATACTTGGAAGCCACGAAAAGGCCCTGATGATACAGGCCAGGCGAGCAGGTCTTTTGTCTGCAAATATCGTCAATGCAGATACACCTGGATATAAATCCAGGGATATTGATTTCAGGCAGATCCTGAAACAATCGCAAGGCGACGTCATGTCGATGAAAAGAACCAGTGCTGGCCATATGACTTCATCGGGAAGTAGCATGACAAATTTTCAAACCCTGTACAGGGTTCCGGCCCAGCCTTCACTTGATGGAAATACCGTCGATCTTGACCTTGAAAAAGCGGCCTATGCAGAAAATTCAGTACGCTATCAGACAACCCTGAAGTTTTTGGGTGGTCGATTCAAGGGCTTGATGGGTGTACTAAGGGGGAATTGATAATGGGAATTTTTAATGTTTTTAATATTGCGGGTTCAGGGATGAGTGCCCAGTCTGTCCGTTTGAATACAGTGGCCAGTAATATGGCCAATGCCAATAATGTCAGTGGTGACCCGGCAAAGATTTATCGTGCAAAGAATCCGGTATTTTCTGCAGTGATGCAGGGACTGGGCGGAAGGAATCAGGTGACCGGTGTGAGGGTTGACAGAATCCAGCAAAGCGCCAATGAAGCCGTGCGTCGTTATGAGCCGGATAATCCCCAGGCGGATGACAAGGGCTATGTATACCAGGCCGATGTCAATCCGGTCGAGGAAATGGCCAATATGATCTCCGCATCACGTTCCTATCAGAATAATGTCGAAGTTCTTAATACAGCCAAGCAGTTAATGCTTTCAACCCTTCGTTTGGGAGAGTGAGGTAAAGCCTTATGAATACATCAGTTGATACAGACCTGTTACAAAATATCGGTGTGGGAAGTAAGCCTGCACGCAAGCCTAATGATAAGTTGGGACAAGAGGCATTTCTGAAACTGATGACGGCCCAGTTACAGAACCAGGACCCCTTCAAGCCAATGGATAACGGTGAGTTTCTGAGTCAAATAGCCCAATTTGGAACCGTATCAGGCATTAATGACTTACGGGATTCCTTTAAGGATTTTTCGAATTCAATCGTTCCCACTCAGAGTTTACAGGCGGCCGGGCTGATAAACCGGAATGTGCTGGTAGCATCGGAAAACCTGACGCTGGATGCCAATGGAATGAAGGGCGCAATTGAATTGCCCGACAGAGCGGCACAGGTCAAGGTATCTGTTTACGGTGCTGGTGGACAGCTGGTTCACAGTTTTAATCTGGGTGCAATGGCGCAGGGAATTAACCGTTACCAGTGGGACGGGTCACTACCGGATGGATCAAAGGTACCAACAGGTCGGTACAAGGTGTCAGTCGATGCATTAGTGAATGGTAAATCCATAGCTATTAAGAATTATGCCAGTGCACCTGTAGAAAGTATTACTTTTGGTGGTACCGGAAATGAGGTCAACGTTAATATTCGTGGCCAGGGCAGCAGAACTTTTTCAGAAATATTGCAAATCAGCTAACAGAGGGGATTCATCATGCCATTTAGAATTGCGTTAAGTGGATTAAATGCAGCATCAGCCGACTTGCGAGTGGTCGGTAATAATGTCGCCAATGCAAATACAACAGGTTTCAAACAATCCAAAATCCAGTTTTCAGATATCTATGCTGCATCTGCTCTGGGGGCATCCTCCAATGCCGTGGGTTCCGGCGTCAAGATTTCAGATGTGAAACAACAATTCTTCCAGGGAAACATTGATTTTACCAGTAGTAACCTTGATCTGGCTATCAATGGAGAGGGGTTTTTCAGGCTGAATGACAATGGCGTAACCAAGTATAGTCGTGCCGGTAGTTTCGGGGTTGATAATACCGGTTTTGCTGTCAATAGTGAAGGACAACGATTAACAGGTTACCAGGCAGATTCTTCAGGTAATATTACTGGCGCTCTTGGGGACATTGTTCTCAGTACCAATGACCTGGCACCACGAGCCAGTACGTCAGTCACCATGACCGCAAATCTGGATGCCTCACAAACCGCACCGACTGTTGCCTTTAGCCGAACAAATGCTGCCACGTACAACCATTCAACATCTTTGACAACCTATGATACCCAGGGTAATGCTATTTTGCAGACCATGTATTTTGACAAGACGGCAACAGCAAACGTCTGGAATATGTATACCTATTTCACCAATCCGGCAGGAACGATTGTTGAGGGAATTCCTGCTGGTGGTGTTAGTGGTGATCCGATGGTGCTTACATTTAATAACACGGGTGTATTAACAGGTGTTGTTCCCAATAATGGTACGGCTACCATTGCTGATTATAATCCTGTCAACCCCGCTACCAATGCAGCCAATATGTCTATTGATGTAACCCTTACCGGGCTGACACAGTATGGTAGCGGTTTTGGTGTCACTGACTTGACCCAGGATGGTTATACAACCGGGCGGCTCAGTGGTGTCGATGTTGGTGATACAGGCGTTATTACTGCCCGCTATACCAATGGACAATCCCTGTCGCTGGCCCAGGTGGCAATGGCTAACTTCAGAAACCTGAATGGTTTGTTGCAACTGGGTGATACATCATGGAGTGAATCTTTTTCATCTGGTAGTGCACTTGTAGGGGCTCCCGGCACAGGTACGCTTGGCTTTATTCAGGCGGGGGCACTGGAAGGTTCCAATGTCGATTTGACAGAGCAACTGGTTAACATGATCACCGCCCAGCGTAACTTCCAGTCCAATGCGCAGGTCATTCAGACGGCAGATACCATCACCCAGACGATCATCAATATTCGATAAAGATGATTGAATAGCAGGTGTAACCGATGGACAAAATGTTATACATATCCATGTCTGGACTGAAGCAGATAATGCAGGCGCAAGCCAGGAACTCACATAACCTGGCAAATGTCAGTACGACGGGTTTCAAGGCAGACCTGCTTTCATTCAGGGATGTGCCGGTCTATGGTTCCGGGTATGCCAGTCGCAGTTATTCCGTTGCCAGTGATAACGGTGTGGATTTGTCGGTTGGTGGTATTATAAGCACCAAAAATGATCTTGATGTTGCGATAAAGGGAAAAGGCTTCTTTGTAGTTCAGTCACCGGACGGTGGTGAAGCCTATACCCGTGCCGGGAGTATGCACACCACCCAGAATGGTCAGCTTGTGAACGGGTCCGGTTACCCCGTGCTGGGTGATGGCGGGCCCATTACGATTCCTCCGGCCAGCAAGATAGAGATCGGCGCTGATGGAACCATTTCAATTGTCACCAAGGGACAGGACTCAACATCATTGGCGGTTATTGACAGGATCAAGCTGGTTAATCCGGACACAAAAGATTTGATAAAAAACTCTAATGGTCTGCTTGTTCAGAAGAATGGCGAATCAGCTCCTGTTGACGCGAAAGTCAGGGTGGTTTCCGGTTTTCTGGAAACCAGTAATGTCAATGTAATAGATGCAATGGTCAACATGATTGAACTGGCGAGAAATTATGAAATGCAAAGCAAGATGATGAAGAAAGCGGAAGAAAATGATTCGGTTTCCAGCCGGTTACTTGGTAACCGTTAAAGATAAATTAGAATGATTGGAGAAACAGTATGAACCCAGCGCTCTGGATTGCTAAAACAGGTGTCGATGCCCAACAAAAACGCATGGCAGTTATTTCGAATAACCTGGCCAATGTTAACACCAATGGTTTCAAGAGAGGCAGAGCTGTATTTGAAGATCTGCTTTATCAGAATATCAGACAGGTTGGTGGTCAGACATCACTATCAACTCAACTTCCATCCGGGCTGTCGCTGGGCGCCGGTGTCAGAACGGTTGCGACTGAAAAATTATTCACCCAGGGCAACCTGGTTAAAACAGATAACAACCTGGATATTGCCATACAGGGCAGGGGCTTTCTGCAAATACTCATGCCTGACGGTACAACGGCCTATACGCGTAGTGGTTCCTTTCAGCTGGACTCTACCGGGCAGGTAGTGACCCCGAATGGATACCTGCTCCAACCCAGCCTGACGATTCCTGCCAATACAATCAGTATCAGTATTGGCAGTGATGGTGTTGTTGGTGCGTTGACTGCCGGCAATTCAACGCCAACATCACTGGGCACCATGCAGCTCGCAGATTTTGTCAACACGGCAGGGTTGGAGGCAATTGGCGAGAACCTCTACAAGGAATCCCTGTCAAGCGGTACACCACAAACAGCTGCGCCCGCATCATCCGGTTCCGGACTGGGTTCGCTGGTACAGGGATTTCTGGAAAGCTCCAATGTTAATGTTGTCGAGGAACTTGTGGCAATGATCGAGACACAAAGGGCTTATGAAATGAATTCAAAGGCCATATCTACAACAGACCAGATGTTGCAGTTTGCGTCACAGCAGCTATAGGGCGAATAAAATGGAAGGCATCTTGATAAAACCGGTGAATGTTATTTTGATTTTGCTACTTGCCATTATGACATTAGCCGGGTGTAATTTGACGCCCTATAAAAAAACGGACGTCAAAAAATATGAGCCGACGCCCCCTCCAGCACCTGAAAAAAACCGTATTAACACAGGAGCAATATATCAGGGACAGGCGTATATTTTTATTGTTGATGACCATAAAGCCAGAAGGCTTGGCGATATTATCACAATTATATTGTCAGAATCGACCAATGCAACCAAGACAGCAACAACTGCAACCAAAAAGGAAAATACGACAGACCTGGGTACACCGTCATTATTTGGTTCAGCTGTCACGAAAAATGGAAAGAATTTACTTAGTGCGAATATTGCATCTTCACAGGAATTCACAGGTGAAGGAGATGCGTCACAGAGTAATGCATTGAATGGTACGATCACGGTAACAGTTGCCAGGGTTTATCCCAATGGGAATCTTTTTGTAAAGGGACAAAAGAGAATACTGTTGAATCATGGTGAGGAGTATATACAGATCAGCGGCATCATTCGGCCCGTAGATATTGATAGAAATAATACTATTTCATCAACCTTGCTGGCAGACGCGAGGATCACCTATAGCGGCGAAGGTGTGGTATCCGAATCAAACAGGATGGGCTGGTTGGCAAAGTTTTTCAATGGGGGGCTTTGGCCGTTCTGATGAAAGGGCAAAATAGAATATGAATATAAAACTAAAATCAGTCATTTTCACATGCCTGTTGCTAATTTCGGGGTTTAACGAGGTACAGGCAGAACGTATCAAGGATCTGATGACAGTAGCCGGGGTGCGTTCAAACCAGTTACTGGGTTATGGCCTGGTAGTAGGGCTGGATAGATCCGGCGACAAAACAAAATTCTCGCAGCAGACACTGAAGAACATGTTGAAAAATTTTGGTATAACGATTCCTGCCAGCATTAAAATATCCCCCAAGAATGTAGCGGCGGTAGCTGTCCATGCAGAATTGCCGGCATTTGCCAAACCGGGTCAAACGATTGACATCACTGTTTCATCGTTGGGTGATGCCAAAAGCCTGAGAGGTGGCAGCCTGTTGATGACACCACTTAAGGGTGCGGATGGAAAGGTCTATGCCATTGCCCAGGGAAACCTTGTTGTAGGTGGCTTTGGTGTGTCGGGCAGTGATGGTTCAAGGATATCACTTAATATTCCGAGCGCAGGACGTATACCGAATGGTGCAACCGTCGAGAGGATCGTACCGAATTCTTTTTCACAGGGAAACCACATTGTACTAAATCTGAATAACAGTGATTTTACGACTGCGAACAGAGTAGCAAAATCGATTAACGAAGTGGTCGGGTTGGGTGCGGCAAGCGCCATTGATGCAACATCTATAAGGGTTAACTCTCCGAGAAAACCCTCCCAGCGAGTGGCGTTTATATCGTTACTCGAGAATATCGATGTAGTGCCAGCCGAGGCGGCTGCGAAGATTGTCGTCAATTCAAGAACGGGCACCATTGTTATAGGCAACCATGTCAGGGTAATGCCTGCTGCGGTTACACATGGCAGTCTCACCGTAACCATTACTGAAGGGTCATTGGTGAGTCAACCGGCACCGTTGTCTGACGGTACGACAGTTGTTACACCAATATCCAATATTCAGGTCAAGCAGGAGAAGAACAGAATGTTTCTGTTTAATCCGGGGGTTAAATTGAATGAGATCGTGAGTGCAGTCAATCAGGTGGGTGCAGCACCGGGTGATTTGATTGCCATACTGGAAGCACTCAAGCAGGCAGGTGCGCTGCGCGCCGAGCTTATTATAATCTAGAAAAGGTAAAAAAGTTATGCCGGTTAACACCATGACCAGTAACAGTAATTACGCTGACTTTTCTTCCCTGGCGGCACTGAGGGGTGAGGCGAGAACAGGTGGTCAGGATGCTGCAAAAAAAGTGGCAGGTCAGTTTGAAGCTATTTTCATCCAGATGATGTTGTCCAATATGCGCAAGACAGTTGAGATGGACGAGAAATTCAGTAATGAAAAGAGTATGTATTACGATCTGTTCGATAAACAGATTGCAATTAATATGGCAGAGCATGGAGGGATCGGGCTGGCCAAACTCATGATGACGCAGCTTTCAAATGGCGAAAATAATCTGGCAGTAAGTAGCACCTTGCGCAAACTGGAGTCTATCCAGACTGATAAATATATCATGCCCATGTCAACTGCTGCGGTCAGTATTGTTGATAAGAAACCAGAGGTCATTACAGGACGTAATCGGAATGAAGCGCCAAAAATAAATAATATGAACGCGGCCAGGCTGAATGGCGTCAATATGCGACCTCAAGAGGATTTAAATTTTGATAATCCAATGCAGTTTATCGACAAGTTATGGGGTATGGCCAAAAAGGTAGTCGTTGAAAGCGGTCTTGATCCTCGTGCCATTATTGCACAGGCGGCTCTGGAAACAGGCTGGGGAAAACATATTATAAAAAATCCAAATGGAACGAGCAGTAATAATCTTTTTGGTATCAAATCAAACAAGGAATGGAGCGGTAGCAAGGTCAGGGCAGATACACTCGAATTCAGAAATGGTGTTATGACACGATCAAATGAGGAGTTCAGGGCATATAACTCAATTGAGGAAAGCCTGCAGGATTATGTCAATTTTATCAGGGACAATAATCGTTATAGCAGGGCCATGGATAATAGTGGTAACCCCGAGACATATGCAAAAGAATTACAACGCGCCGGTTATGCAACAGACCCTGTTTATGCGAAGAAAATTATCAATATTATTAATGGCAAAGAGTTTTCCAGTTTTTTCAGGTCCATGGGCATATGAGAGTGAATAAATAAAATGGCAGACTTACTCAGTATAGGTACATCAGGATTACTGGCATACCAGCAGTCTCTGGCAACAGTCAGTCATAACATAACTAATGTAAATACGGATAATTATTCACGTCAGCGGGTCGAGTTATCTGCACAGACACCACAGTTTACCGGCGCAGGGTTTGAGGGGGCAGGTGTACAGGTCAATGGAGTTACGCGGTTATATGATCAATTTCTGACAGATCAGGTGGTCACCAATTTGTCGACGCTAAAACAAAACGAGAAGTTGGCACAATTGTCGAATGAGTTGGATAATTTCCTTGCAGATCCGAAAGCAAGTGTTCCTCCCGTACTACAGAATTTTTTTAAGGCAATGCAGGATTTATCAACAAGCCCGTCGTCTGCGCCTGATCGCCAGGTACTATTGAGTCAGGCAGAGACACTGGCATCTGTTTTCAATAACAGTGCTGTCAGACTTGATAGCTTGAGGGACGGAATAAACATTGACCTGAGTGCAACTATTAATGAAGTAAACAGTCTTTCGCAGGGGTTGGCAGATATCAACAGGGATATTATTCTGGCAAAGGGTCTCGGCGGGAAT
Source organism: Gammaproteobacteria bacterium (assembly GCA_011052215.1). Lineage (GTDB taxonomy): Bacteria > Pseudomonadota > Gammaproteobacteria > JAADHQ01 > JAADHQ01 > JAADHQ01. The sequence continues at coordinate 4,225 of DRJK01000086.1, read as the reverse complement.
GCCCTGCCAAATGATCTGTTGGATCAGAGACAAGCCATGATAAGCAAATTGTCCGAGCTGGTGAATGTGACAACTATTGAGCAATCAAATGGCGCCTTGAATATCTTCATCGGTAAAGGCCAGAGCCTGGTGGTTAACACCAAGGCACAAATGCTCGGTATTTCAAAAAATGAATTCATTGCCACCCAACTTGAAGTGGCTGTCGTTACGGGTTCAGCAGTGACTAATATTAATAGCCAGATAGCGGGAGGCAAGTTAGGCGGGTTACTTGAATTTCGGCAGGATTTACTTGATGTAACCTCATCCGTGTTGGGGCTGGTGGCACTGGCAGTGTCTGAAGACATGAATGCGCAGCAACAATTAGGTCTTGATCTGAATGGAGCACTAGGCGCAAACCTGTTTAAGGATCTAACAAACAGTACCAGTCTGGCCAGCTCCCTGAACAATGCCTCCACGGATACGGTTTATCAAACCACGGTGACCAACAGCAATCTGCTTCAGGCCAGCGAGTATCGTCTTGATTATGACGGAACAAATTACACATTGACACGCTTGAGTGATAATAAAGCAGTTGCCGGGCCACTGTCTCTTGGGGCCCTGTCAACCGCAGTCAGTGCAAGTGAAGGATTCAGTATTGTCCTGAATAGTGGCTCTACCGTTAATGCAGGGGACAAATTCCTGATATCACCGGTGAGGCGATCTGCGCGTGATATCGCGGTCATTATCAAGGACGGCAACCTGATTGCTGCAGCATCACCATTACGTTTTTCCCAGGCATCAACCAATACCGGTAATACCATTATTGATCGGGACAAGCTGATTACGCGGACGGGTAATACCTTGCCAGGCACGCCCATTACCCTGACATTCGATAGTGCCGGAAATCAGTTTACTGTTTCTACGGGTGGAACCATTGCCTATAACCCCGCGACAGCAAGTGGCAGCGCATTAACAATTACTGTTGCAGGGCTGGGTAATTACCAGTTTACCGTAACCGGGACGCCGGCAAATGGCGATGTATTTACGTTGAGTACTAACACCGCAGGCCAGGGTGATAACAGGAATGTACTGGACATGGTTGCACTTCAGCAGCAAAAACAGGTGAAAAACAGTGGGGCCTCCTATCAGGAGGCCTTTGCCGGGTTGATTACCGAAGTGGGGGTAAAAACCCGACAGGCAGAGTTTGGGCGTGACGCCAGTAATGTCCTTTATGAGCGGGCTTTATCATCCCAGCAGGCACTGTCAGGTGTTAATCTTGATGAAGAAGCGGCCAACCTGATTCGTTTCCAGCAGGGCTATCAGGCAGTTGCAAGGATAATTCAAACTGCCGATGAATTATTCAATACCTTGTTGAGAGCTGTCTCGAGGTAACCATGAGGATATCAACACCACAATTCCAGATTGAGAGTCTGAGTCGCATCCTGGATCAGCAGGTCCGGTTGAGCGAAGTCCAGCAACAAATATCGACAGGTAAAAGAATCGAAACACCTTCTGATGACCCGTCGGGTGCAGCCCGAATCGTTGGCATCAACCAGTTTATTTCCATCAATGCACAATACAAAAGAAATGCAGATACAGCCCAGGCCAGAATTGGGGCGGAAGACGTGACATTGTCCAGCTTTTTAAATGTATACCAGAAGATAAGGGAGTTGACAGTACAGGGACTGAATGCCACCAATGGCCGGTCGGACAGGGCTTCACTGGCTAGTGAAATAAGAAAGAATCTGGATCAACTGGTTAGTCTGGCAGAAACAAAAGATTCATCGGGTAAATATATATTCTCGGGTTTTAGTGTTAATCAGAACCCGGTTGGCGATAATGGTGCCGGAACCTATACTTATCAGGGTGACCAGGGAAAACGTCAGATTCTGATTGGCCCTAACCGTACGATCAGTGACAGTGATACAGGTTTTGATGTTTTTTTCAAAATTAATAATACCCTCGAGAATGCCTTTAGCACGGTTTATAATATTGCAGCAGAATTACAGGCGAATACAATATCGCCCCCCACCAATACCATCGTATTTAATAATGCAAATGCCGCTCCCGGAGCCTATACCCTTGATGTCACAACAGATGCAGTTGATGGTGAGGCCTCCACACTGACAGTGGGAGGTTATACCCTCACTTTCAGTGCCGGGGCAAACTCCAATTCAAATATAAATACGGTCGGTAACCAGAACGATAATGTCAAGGCTGCACTGGATCTGGCCGTTGCCAACGGTGATATCAATACCAATGATGTCGTCATTGCCCAGCCTGGCGGTGCCGGTACGGCAGTGACAGTGACATCCAGGGCAGCCACCAGTACACAAACCCACATCGCATCATCATTTAATGCCAATGGTGGCGCACTGGTGGCAACCAACGTTAATTCAACCACGGGAACCGGTGCGGCAGTCAATGATACTGTCAGTATGGGAGGTATCACCTACCAGTTCCTGCTCGCGAGTGGCACACCGACCGGTACGAATATTGGTGTGGCCATGGGTGCGACGAATGCGGCTACGGCAACCACATTTTATAGCCAGGTAAATGCACAATTCACAGCTGGCAATACCACTGTTCAGGGTACCGCAAACGACAGTGCGGGTACGCTTACATTTATTTCACGTGCGGGAATTAGCAATCTGACGATAACAGAGCCGGTTTCAACGGGCACAGCCAATGCCGTTATTGCGGGGACTGCAATTATCTCGAGACGTTTGAATGATATCGATGCAGTCATGGAAAGCGTACTGGAGGCACGGTCCAGTGTCGGTGCCAGGCTTAATGCCATAGATGTGCAAAATAATATTAATGAAGATGTGGTTCTGCAAGGCAAGAAATTATTATCAGAAATTGAAGACCTGGATCTGGCAGAGGCCATTACCCAGCTTAATCTCAGGAGAACAAGTCTGGAGGCTGCCCAGCAATCCTATGTACTGGTGCAGGGGTTATCATTGTTTAATTTCCTGTGACGTTTTTTTTGATATCTATCTGATAATCAAGGCAGGATTGAAAGGTAAACAGGCAATCCATATACTGATTGGCAGGCACCATGGTTATGCTCCAAGGGATGTATTTTGCAGAGTCCTGGCTGAAGAAGTGTTTGAGGCTTCAGGTATAGAGGAAAAATGAACATGCCATCACGAGGTGATATTAACCCCGGGGATAAAAAAGATAGAGTGAAGTAGATATGAAATGTTATCTTTGTAATTGTGACAACTTCAATGCCCGCAAGGGTACTGTGCGTGATAACGATTCCCTGAAGGTTCTTGAGTGTGTTGATTGTGGCCTGGTGATGCTTGATTCTTTCGAGCATATTCAGGTTGAACATTACGAAAATGCAGGTATGCATGGTAAAGACCTGCCATCGATTGATTCCTGGTTGCGGGATTGTGAACAAGACGATCAGCGTCGTTTTGAAATGCTTAAGCCTACTATAGGTAACAGCAAGATACTTGATTTTGGTAGTGGAGCATCGGGATTTATTAACAAGGCACAATCGCTGGCCGCCGAAGTGGCAGGCGTTGAACCGGAAAAAAGGGTGCAGGAATACTGGAATGATTCGTTAACACTTTATCCATGCCTTGAAGATGCCGGGGCAGGGTATGATTTGATTACCGCCTTTCATGTGATCGAGCATTTGCCAGACCCGCGTTCGATCCTCAGGGAGATGGCAACACATTTGAGTAATGATGGTCGCATGGTGATCGAGGTGCCCAGTTCAGAGGATGCATTATTGACGTTATTTGATTGTAAATCCTTTCAACATTTTACGTACTGGAGTCAGCATCTGTATCTGTTCAATCCGGAAACATTACGTGAACTTGCCGTACAGGCGGGTTTAAGCATCGTATCGATACAGCAATTTCAGCGATACCCCTTATCAAATCATTTGCACTGGCTGAGCCGCAATAAACCCGGGGGGCATCAGCACTGGTCATTTCTGGATTCACCAGCATTAACAAATGCCTATGCGGCCTCACTTGCTGCAACAGGAAAATGCGACACACTGATTGCATATCTTGAGTAGAGCCAGTTTATTAACTAAATGAATCAAAACACGGGATGACAGAGTGAACGCAATATTTATAACAGTCAGAACACAATCAACGCGGTTGCCGGCCAAGGCGCTAAAGCCGATAAATGGAATGCCCACAATTGAATATTTGATTAAACGAATGAAGCACTCGAGAAATGCAGATGCCATTATATTATGCACCACAGAGAATGAATCTGA
>DRJK01000085.1 GCA_011052215.1 Gammaproteobacteria bacterium | reverse complement strand
TCGAATCGCACGTAATAGCAAGCTATTGCGAAGATTCGCAACACAGAAGCCGGGTTTTCCGAGTGCAAGATGCGAGTTCATGAATTGATCAGAGGCTCCTTAAATCCAGTGTAGTTACTTTTCTTCTTTTGGCTGTGAAGTGGCTATGGACAATTTTACAATACCCAACTGCCTGGCGGCGTCCATAACCATAACAACCGAGCCATGCGGTGCCTTGTAATCGGCCCTGATTATCAATGGTTTTTTCGAGTCTTTGCCCATATTTTTCAGTAGAACCTGTTTCATGGTTTTGATTTTATTACTGACCAGTTCCTTTTTGTTTACAAAATATCGTCCTCGGGCATCTATAATAATCTCAAATACTTTTCTGTTCTTCTTGATTGGTTCGGCACTGGCCTCGGGCAAATCTACTTTTATTTCTGTATCTTTCTTGAAGGTTGTGGATACCATAAAAAAAATCAGTAATAAAAAAACCACATCGATCAAGGGTGTCAGGTTTACATCCGGCTCATCCTTTGGTTTGCCTCCCAGATTCACGGCCGGTTACCCTCTTCATCTTCCGTGCTTCGTTGGCCATGCATAACCTCGATAAGCTTGATTGCCTCCTGCTCCATGATCACGACAAGCTCATCGATGCGCCCCCTGAAATAGCGATAAAACATCAGGCTTGGAATTGCCACCAGCAAGCCACCTGCTGTCGTTATCAGTGCCTGTGCAATGCCACCGGCCAGGCTGCTCACATCACCGGCACCATGTGTCGTCAGATCAGTAAAGACCTGGATCATGCCAATAACCGTTCCCAGCAATCCCAGTAGTGGTGTGATTGCAGCTATGGTCCCCAGCGAATTCAGGAAACGCTCGAGTTCATGAATAACGTGCCTTCCTGTTTCCTCGATGCTTTCTCTCATAACCTCGCGGTCATATTTCCTGTTAACTATGCCCGCAGCAAGTACCCTGCCCAGAGGAGACTGATTGCGCATCTCGGTCACCCTGTCTTCATCGAGCTGGTTGTTTTTTTCCCAGTGCCATACCTGGGCTACCAGATGCTTCGGGATGACCTGTTTTTTTCTCAACGCCCAGAAGCGCTCAATAATAATTGCAAGTGCCAATGCAGAACAAGCAATGATGGGTATCATCAGCCAACCACCAGACTTAACTATCTCCCACACAATGATTCCCTTACTCGTTATTCAGGGGGCCCCTGATTAATTCCGGACGAAGCAGATTGTGCTCGGAAAATACAGATTCAGGGTATCGAATCGCGCGTAATAGCAAGCTATTGCGAAGATTCGCAACACAGAAGCTCGATTTTCCGGGTGCAAGATGCGAGTTCATGAATTGATCAGAGGTTCCTTGGTTATTAAATTACCCCGCCGCAAGCAGCAGGCTGTCAAGTCACTCCCACGGCTTTATACCTCACCAAAAACAAGCAATTTAAACGGGCCGCGAGAAATAAAACACGTCGTTATTTAACCGCTAATACTACTTGATTTAAAGATCCCATAATAGTGCCAATTTTGAATGAAATTAAGCATCTAAGGTCGATTTTTCATCAGAATACTCCCTGGCGGTCTATTATTCGATGCCCCGGGTCGTGTTCCCTCCGTCAGGGAAAAGGTTTGGCTTTTCTGTTCCAGTGGCGGGAAAGTAACTGCCGGTATGTGATTGGCCTGGAAATGCCCGTGGCCGCATCTATGCTGATCTGGATGGCACCATGCCGCGCACTGTCGAGTAATATTGCGCCAGATTGTGCATAACGGCTGTAGGTTTTTCTGTTGGGGTGATGGAACCTGTTTCTGTATCCAGCCGGGAACAACACATACCTTGCATTGACCGCCTGTATAAATCCGGGCATGGATGATGTTTTACTGCCATGATGTGGTGCCACCATGATATCTGATGATAATAATTTACGCTGGTGTTTTATTAAATAGCGTTCGCTTTTTCTATGTATATCACCGGTCAAAAGGATAGATCCACCCGGTGACACCACCTTCAGGACACATGAACGGTCGTTTTTCCTGAAATTAACCTCTTTTGCCGGATGCAGAATCATGAAGGTGACGCCATCCCACTCCCATTGCATTGAACGCTGGCAAAGGACAACCGGATAGGAGGCCAGTTTTTCAGGTTCGCCTGAATAAATTCTGTCTATCTGCATCAACTTACTGACCGAATCGAATCCGCCTCTATGGTCATTATCCCCATGCGATATGATCACCGAGTCGATTCTGTTAATGCCTTGCTGACGTAAATACGGAAGAACAACCGAGCTGCCGGTGTCAAACCGGTCACTGAACCTGGGGCCGGTATCAAAGATCAGGGTATGATTTCGGGTTTCTATCACGCTGGCCAGACCCTGACCAACATCGAGCAGTGTAAAGCGAAGACCCCCAGGGGGGATAGCCGGTTTGTCGATCAGGAAAACAGGCAGTACCAGCACCACTCCCAGCCGCTTCAACGGCATACCTCGTGGGGCCAGCAATAATATAATGGCAATGATGGATATGAACAGAACCCACACCGAAGGCGAGTGCTGGGACCATTGTGCAAAACCGAGATCAGACAGAAAATGCAATACCTGTTGCAATGGTTCAAGCAGTTTATCGCTCAATGACAGTAAAAATTGGCCAACGGGTTCAATAAACATTAAAAACAGTGTGCCTGAAAGTACCAGCGGCACGACCAGAAAGCTGACCCAGGGTATGGCTATGAAGTTAGCCAGGGGTGATATCAGGGATGTCTGTTGAAACAAAAAAAGTGTCAGGGGTATCAGGCCGATGGATATAAGCCACTGGGCACGTCCCCAGCTTTGCCAGCCCCTGAAGGGCCCAAGGCGGCATGACATGCCATACATCAAAATGGCAACGGCAGAAAACGACAGCCAGAAACCCTGCGCAAGAACCGAGCTGCTGTCAAGAAACAGTACGAGAATCAGCGCCAGTGACAAAACATGTGCGGGTTTCCCGGATCGATCCAGTAATACTGACAACATGGCCACAAAAATCATCACCAGTGCCCTTTGTGCGGGTATCCCCAGGCCTGCCATAAACGCATAAAAAACAGCCCCTGCTATAGAGAAAAATGCCGCCGCTTTTTGAGCAGGCAACCGAAGACATAACGCAGGGAAAATAACCCAGACAAAACGACCCAATAAAAAACAGAGCCCCGCAACCAGTCCGATATGTAATCCGGAAATGGCGATCAGATGGCCGGTTCCGGTTCGTTGCAAAACCCGCCACTGTTGCTGATCTATATCACCACGCATGCCCAGGGCAAGCGCCATGATTAAACCCCTGTTTTCAATGCCGGCCAGCTTTTCCTGCAAACGGTTTTTTATCAGGTAGCGTATTTTTTGCAGGTTCCATTCTGTTTTCAGCAGGCTGTTTGCCGGGTCCTTTCTTACATACCCCGTCGCGATGATGCCCTGCTGAAATAACCAGCCTTCATAGTCAAATCCGGACGGGTTCATAAAACCGTTGGGTTTTTTCAAACGGACCTTGAGCTTCCATATTTGGCCCGGTACCAGTTCTTTATGTTTCCCATACCAGTTCAAGCGCACCTTGCCCGCTTTTTGCCAGCGCCTTTCACCGAAGGCAGCCTGTCTGATCCGGAATACAAAACGGGTTCTGACCGGGTATTTTTCAGGAACAGTAATAACCTCGCCTGTCACCTGCAAATCTGCTCCCTCAAGATCATCCGGGAGCGAATGCTGATATAGCCACCCTGCCTGAAACCATGCCCACAGAAAACCGAGGGTAAACCAGAACAGGATTCCTGATTTAATAAAACGGAAACTTGCCGATAATACGATAACGCCAATGACAATCCATGCCGTATTTGGCAAGACAGGAAGCTGATGAAGGCTTATAATACCACCTAGAAAGGCCAGTGCCGTAATAACCATAACGTTCCTTGTTTGATAGAAATTTTTTCAGGGGATGCGTCTCATGCCTTCGCTCCCCGAGCCTCGCTATGAACACCCCGGTACGACAGGCCCCTGACTAAGCGAATGACATAGTTTAATTGAAATTATATGCCAAAGAAATTCCTAAAACGCTTCATGCCTGATCATGACACGATCCGCTACCATAAACACCTACAGATCTTCGGCACCCTCCTTCATTCTGCAAACCTGTGGCATCTGAATCGCAGGTCCGTAGCAGGGGCTTTTGCCAATGGACTTTTTTTCGCCTTTGTTCCGGTACCCTTTCAAATGGTCCTGGCGGCAGGCGGGGCCATCGTGTTCAAAGTCAACCTGCCTTTATCTGTTGCCCTGGTATGGGTATCCAACCCCATCACCATGCCACCGCTTTTTTACGGGGCCTACCTGGTCGGTGCCTGGGTTTTGGGCATCGAAACCGGTGATTTCAACTTCGAGCTGTCGTGGGAATGGTTAACCAGCGGGCTGGCAGTCATCTGGCAACCCTTCTTGCTGGGGTGTCTGATTACGGGTGTTGCCAGTGCTGTGGTGGGCTACATGTCGATACGCCTGATCTGGCGATATCGCATCGTTAAGGAATGGCGAAAGCGCAAGTTAAGGCGTACAAAAGAGTGATTAAACCACCTCCAGAGTAATCGAGGATTTAGCCAATATAATTACCTGTGAAACCCCTGACCTTGCCTGACAATGGATAATAATAAGGGCCTGGTAAACCATGCATAGTCATCACGACTGTCCCATTAACATGTAACGAATACAGTTGAAATGCAAGCGGCAAATACGCTTTGGGCTAACCCGCAATCCGGACAAGCACTGAATTTATTCATTCATTACTGCAAAAATTATTTCCTTTGCGTTACCAACATCCAGTCTGATAACCATTCGGGCGCACCATAAGGAATTGAATAACTCGCTAGTTAGATTAATAATAAACTTTACGCTCTATCATATTGGATTATCTATAATTTCTCCATCCAGTATCTGGAGAGTTCTGTCCATTTTTGATGCCAGCTCCAGGTCATGGGTCACAATCACAAAGCTGATGCCATACAGTACATTCAGATCCTGCATCAGCACATACATTTTTTCAGCCGTTGCGTGATCCAGGTTGCCAGTGGGCTCGTCGGCCAGAACACATTTCGGCCGGGTCACCAGCGCACGTGCAAGCGCTGCCCGCTGCCGCTCACCACCCGATAACTCACCGGGCTTGTGATTAACCCGGTGCTCCAGTCCGACCTTGCCTAGCATTTCCAGGGCAAGCCCGGTTGCCGAGGCAACGGATTCATCCCTGATCAATAACGGCATGCTGACATTTTCCAGGGCGGTAAATTCTGGCAGCAAATGATGAAACTGGTAGACAAAACCCAGCGAGCGATTCCTGAGCAATCCCCTTCGGGTATTGGACAGGCTGTTCATATTCTCACCATCAACCCATACCTCACCCGACGTCGGGCTGTCCAGCCCACCCAGAATATGCAAAAGTGTGCTCTTTCCCGTCCCCGATGCACCGACAATCGAGACCTTTTCCCCCTGACCGATATCCAGACTGACATTTTTCAACACATCAACGGATAAACTGCCCTCGGAAAAGGATTTTTTTATCCCTTTGCAGGATAAAACCGGTAGCGTTTCATTCATACCTTAACGCCTCTGCAGGATTGGTTCGCGATGCACGCCAGGCTGGATATAAGGTGGCCAGCAAGGTCACCAGTATGGAAAAAACTGAGATTATGCCCACGTCACCCCAGTGGATTACGGCAGTAAGCTCGCTGATGTAATAGATATCCGGTGACAGGAACTTGATGCCCAGCATATGTTCCAGTGCGGATACCACCGTTTCAACATTGATTGCGGTTGGAATACCCGTCATGACACCCAGTAAGGTACCGGCAATCCCGAGGAAGGTGCCCTGAATCATAAATATGCCCATGATGGTTCCCGGCCTGGCCCCCAGTGTCCTTAGTATGGCTATATCGGACTCCTTGTCGGTGACGGCCATCACCAGTGTGGAGACAATATTAAATGCGGCCACGGCAACGATCAGTGACAGGATAATAAACATCAGCCGCTTTTCGAGGTTGATGGCCTTGAACAGATTGGTGTGTTTCTGGCCCCAGTCCCTGACGAGATAACCGCCTGGCAGCTTTTCGACCAATTCCCTGGCTACATAGGGTGCTGCAAAAATATCATCCAGTTTCACGCGCACACCGGTAACATCATTGCCCATACGATACAGACGGCCGGCATCGTTAATATGCATGATGGCCAGGCTGCTGTCATATTCATGCATACCAACCTCAAATACTCCGACAACCCTGAACCGCCTGAAACGTGGAATCATGCCTGCTGCCGTCACCATGGCCTGGGGAATGATGACAGTGACACTGTTATCGCCCCGCTCATCCATTTCCTCTACCTGGTCAGTCCCGAACAGGCTCAATGCCAGCTCTTTTCCGATGACGATATTATATGAGTGTGATTTCAAGTCATCCAGGCTGCCTGAAATCATTTTTTCGGCCACTTCCGAAACCGATTTTTCCCTTGATGGAAAAATCCCGCGAACCAGTATTCCCTTGCTCTTGCGGCCATTACTCAGCATGGCCTCACCCTCAATGTAGGGTGCAGTACCCAGAACTTTTTTGTGTTTGCTTGCGGCATCTGAAACCCGCTTCCAGTCTTTTAGCGGGGCATAGATGCCCTCGATGGTCAGATGTGAGGCCATTCCCAGAATTCGGTCTGTCAGCTCTTTTTCAAACCCGTTCATGACAGAAAGTACCGTGATCAGGGCCCAGACGCCGATGGCAATTCCCAATGTTGATATCAAAGAGATAAATGAGATGAAGTGGTTGCGCCTTTTTGCACGCACATAACGCAGGCCAATGAAAACAGAAAGGGGTTTAAACATAGTGGTGGATTAAATCATAATTCCGATGGTTTTGTCCTGATTTTCATGAGAAGCGGACATAAAACCGGTCTTTTATCACATTTTTCAGTAAGAATCGGGGCAATTAATCACATGCTCTTCTTCTGGTTTGCAAGTCCGTATTTCCTGCCAATATTCGCCATTGTAGAAGGGTGGTGAGAAATGCGGGCTAATGCTATAGTTTATAAGAATAAACACGGTTGTCCCGTTAACCTGTTGAGCAATCCGGACGTGAAACCGGTAAGCCGGATCAAGACACGCAAAATATGCCATCCATGGCGGCCCGGCAGCCGCAGCCGTGTGGCAGACAGTCTTTATCTGGCTGGTCCGGTTTCATACCCTTACATTTAAATGTACTTCATATGGTTAACGGGACAGCCGTGAAGAATAAACCAAAAACAATATCACTCAAGGAGTTGGATGATGAACTTAATGAAGATCTTTGTATTGCCGCTGATCCTGCTGGGAAGCCTGTATATTCAGACCAGTCATGCTGAAACAGAGCTGTTCGGGGCCCCTTCCGATACCACACCTGCCGCTTCTCCGGAAAATATCTCCAAACCTGTAAACGGTATGTCGATGAACGCGGTCATTCAGGATTTTGGTGAACCGGAAAACCGCATGAGCCCTGTCGGGGACCCTCCGATCACCCGGTGGCTTTACAACCGGTTCACTGTCTACTTCGAACGTAACCTGGTTATTCATTCCGTCACTAACAGATAAAATCATCATGCTTCCATAGCAGTGTCCTTATCAAACAGGCACTGCTCTTTTGTTACCTTGCAACAAACATCCCCACATCCCGTGTTCCCCGCCGAGTGGTACCCTCAATCCGGTATTATGATTGCCTGGCCTCACCCGGACACCGACTGGAGGGAAAACCTGGCCGATGTCGAGCATGTCTATTGTGAACTGGTCAGACAGGTTTCAGAATACGAGAAAGTACTTTTGCTCTGTATGGATGAAACGCTACTATTCAGGGTCAAGGGAATACTTGACGAATACGGAATCAAGGACAACCGGATTGATTACAGATGTGTACCCTACAATGATACCTGGACACGGGATTTTGGCCCCTTGTCAATATTAAAAAACGGACAACCACAACTGCTCAATTTTCAGTTCAATGGCTGGGGCAACAAGTTCAGATCGGAACAGGATAACCAGGTCAATCACACCCTGTACGCACAGGGCACATGGCCTGGAACCTGCCTGCACGATATTTCATACACCCTTGAAGGAGGCAGTATCGAAACCGATGGATGTGGAACCCTGTTAACCACCTCGGCCTGCCTGCTCAACAAAAACAGGAATGGCCCGTTATCCAGGGAAACTGTCGAAAAACTATTAATGAAAAATCTGGGTATCAACCGGGTGTTCTGGCTGGAATATGGAGGCCTTGCCGGCGATGATACGGACGGTCATATCGATACACTCGCCCGGTTTTGTGACCCTGAAACCATCGCCTATATGACCTGCAATAACCCGGGGGATGAAAATTACCATGGCCTCAGCAACATGGAACAGGAACTGAAGGATTTAAGAACAAAAGAAGGCAGACCCTATACACTCATACCACTGCAACTCCCGCAGCCGGTTTATGACAGGCAAGGACGGCGACTGCCTGCCAGCTATGCCAATTTCCTGATCACCAATGGCCCGATCCTGATGCCTGTCTACCAGGATACAATGGCAGACCAACGGGCAGCCGACCAGCTTGCCGCGGCCTTCCCTGGACGTGAAATATTAACAATTGACTGTAAGTCATTGATTGTGCAACATGGCAGTCTACATTGCATGACGATGCAAATTACAGACAAGGTACTTACCCGGAATTCAAGATGACCCATCCTGACACACTGCCAGTAGGACTTGTACAAATGACCTGCACCGAAGACCTGAATGACAACCTGGACAAATGTGTTCAGGGCATCAAGGAAACCGCATACAACGGTGCAAGGCTGGTGATGTTGCAGGAATTACATAACAGCCGATACTTTTGCCAGCGTGAGGACGCCCGTAATTTTGATCTGGCCGAATCCATACCGGGGCCCAGCACAAAGGTTCTGTGCCGTGTAGCCCGTGAGAGCAACGTCGTCATCGTGGCCTCCCTGTTTGAAAAACGGTCAGGGGATATTTACCATAATACTGCTGTGGTTATAGAGAAAAACGGGGAACTGGCCGGGAAGTACCGCAAGATGCATATTCCGGATGATCCAGGTTATCACGAGAAGTTCTATTTTAGCGACGGCGACCTGGGATTCAAACCCGTCCAGACCAGTGTCGGCTGTCTGGGTGTCATGGTTTGCTGGGATCAATGGTTTCCGGAGGCCGCCAGGCTCATGAGTCTGGCAGGAGCGCAGATCCTGCTATACCCGTCTGCAATAGGCTGGGACCGCCATGATTCAAATGAAGAAAAACAACGTCAGAAAGATGCATGGCGACTGGTACAACAAGGTCATGCCATTGCGAATTGCCTGCCGGTACTCTGTTGCAATCGCGTCGGATTTGAACAGGGAACAGATAGTTCATCGGCAGGAATCGATTTCTGGGGTTCCAGCTTTGTGGCGGGGCCGCAGGGCGACATATTGGCCGAGGCACCATATAATAAAGAATATGTGTTAAATACCGATATAAACCTTAAGCGCAGTTCAGAATTGCGTCAGATCTGGCCATTTTTGCGTGACAGGCGTATCGATGCTTACAAGGATATAACTCTACGGTACCGGGGTAAGGACTGAATCAATTTCATAAACTTGGTATAAAAATTCCTGTATGACTGACACGAAAGCCAAAGGCAGCATTCGAAATCGTTTTGTTATCATTATTACAGCATGTAGTTTGTTTGTGCTGGCATTTACCGTACTGGCCCAGGTTATCGTTTCCAGACTGGCCAATGACAGTGCCACCAATATCAAGCACAGGGAAAAGGTTCTGATCGATAGCCGCAATCTCAGAAATGATCTGAAAATTGCAAATAATATCCTGACGGATCACCTGCTAAGACCTAACCCGAAAGTCACCGACCTGTGGAACAAAAAAATGTCGGATATCCTCAAGGGTGTGGCTAAACTCAAGTCTCTTACCTGGGTCAAGGAAAAAAACCTGTCTACACTGGTCCGTGAATTTGATCATACAATCAAACTTTATGACCAGGAGGTCAGAAAACTACTGAAGATCCGTCTCAATGCAGCAAAGCAACACCCCGCACTGCATTTTGCCAGGGAAACCATGCTGCCCGAGAACAAACGATTCCTGACCGCAACGTCACTGGCCCTGGAAGAAACGCTTGAAGAAGATATCCTGGGCGCCAACTCGAAAATCTATCAATCCATTATCCAGGTCAGGCATCTGTGGATACAGTTAATATCCAATTTCAGGATGTATATTATCAACAGACTGGGCTCGTTCGATGAAGCCAGCCTGCATGTACAGGAAAAGGATATAGAAACCATCTACCGGCAATTACATGAAGATCTCTCTAAAATTAATAAAATCGGCCAGGACGTTACCCTGGGCATACAAACCGATGCCTCTGTTCATGAAATGCTGGATGCTTCCGGGCAATGGCTGAAGGATTATAATATCGTCAAATCCATACACTCGAGTCCGAACTGGCGTATGGATGTTGTTATAATTTCAGAAACCATACGGCCACTCGATAAAAAAATCCTCGGTTATCTGCAAGACCTTGAGTCATCCATTTCTGTATCGACAACATCTGATGTGACAACGCTTGCCGGTATGGGAGAAAATATCATCACCGTCTTGTGGTCCCTCATGTTTGTCGGCCTTATTACCGCTATATTCGGCTACATTTATCTCAGCCGCTCTATACTGCAACCCATTGCCGTGGTCACAAAGGCGCTGAAGGATGAAGCCTCCAATACCGAATCGGTCATCCTGCCAACAATAATAGAATCAGAGGAAACACAAAACCTGATTGACGCATTTACTATCATGCGTAAGCAGGTACATACCCGACAACATGCCCTTGAGCATCAGGCATTGCATGACTCCCTGACCGGTCTGCCAAACCGGAACCTGCTGCACGACAGGGTACAGCAGGATATCAATAAAATTCATCGGGATACGGGTATTTTTGCCCTTCTCATGCTGGATCTCGATCGATTCAAGGAAATCAATGACACCCTCGGCCATCAAATCGGAGACCGTATCCTTGAACAAGTAGCGCTCCGCCTTGTTAATGCCGTCAGGGATACCGATACCGTGGCAAGGCTGGGCGGTGATGAATTTGCACTGGCTTTACCCATCAAGGAAAAAGAAGATGCAGGTGTAGTCGCCCTGAAAATACTGTCCTCACTCGAAAATGCCTTCATTGTTGACGACCACCATCTTTACGTGGGAGGCAGCATTGGTATTGCCCTGTATCCTGACCACGGTGACAGTGTTAACACCCTGATACAGAAAGCGGACGTTGCCATGTACGTAGCCAAACGTAACAATACCGGTTTCAAGCTGTATGACCAGACACAGGACAAGGATAGTATGGGCCATTTGTCATTAAGTAATGACTTGCGCAAGGCCATCCTGGATGAGGAACTGACCGTCTTTTACCAACCCAAGCTTGACCTTGCAAGCGGCAAGACACACGGTGTCGAGGCATTGGTCAGATGGGATCATGCACAGCGGGGTTTTATCCCCCCCGAACAGATTATCTATATTGCAGAACATACCGGCCTGATCAAACAACTGGCAAGATGGGTGCTGAAAGAGGCCATCGCCCAATGCAGTCTCTGGCATAAAAAGGGTCTGGATTTGAATATGGCTGTCAACCTGTCTACAAAAAATCTGCAAGACCCGATGCTATTCGACCTTATTGAAGACACGCTGAATGAGTATAAGTTCCCACCGGGATCACTGGTACTAGAAGTGACAGAGAGTGCCATGATGATGGACCCTGAGAATGCAAACAAGATACTTTCACGCCTCGATGCCCTCGGTGTCTGTATCTCCATCGATGATTTTGGTACCGGTTTCTCGTCACTGGCATACCTGAAGGAATTACCCGTTGATGAACTGAAGATCGACAAATCGTTTGTCATGAACATGATGGACAATGAAAATGATGCTGTCATCGTCAGATCGATTATTGACCTTGCCAGAAATTTGAGACTCAAGGTCGTCGCCGAAGGTATTGAAGACCTGGGAACCTGGGAACTGCTGTATGACCTTGGATGCGACTACGCCCAGGGCTTTTTTATGAGCAAGCCCGTTTCGGTCGATGAATTCGAACTCTGGATAAAACACGAGCAGGAAAAAGAAAAACTCAGTGTCTAGCCTGCATTTCTTACCACCTGTATACTCACAATAATTTTTATCCTATATTCTGTATCACGACTGTCTCGTTAACATGTAATGAATATAGTTGAAATGTAAGCGGCAAGTGCGTTTTGGGCTAACCCGCAATCCGGACATGGAAGCTGTCTTCTTTTGTGGATAAAAATAAATATGATATTAATCCTGAAACCCGATACTGATGAAAAAAGCCCGGATTACCTCAAGCTGGAGGAATACCTCGGCAACCTCCATGACATCCGCTATCGCATACACAGGGAAACAGGTAAAATTCAAACCCTGACCGAATTCTATCTTATTGGTGATACGGACAAACTATCAGCAGAAGACATGCAACAACTACCCTGTGTCGAACGGGTATTGAGAATATCAGCGGGTTATCACATCCTTGGCCGCCATCAGGACGATAAACGCAGTACAGGGTTTGAATATAATGGTGTTCACTTTGGACAGGATAACCTGAATATTTTTGCCGGCCTTTGTGCCGTTGATAATCCCGGGCATGTTGAAATAATGATGAAGGCGCTCCACTCCCATGGGGAGGTATGCACGCGCATGGGGGCTTATAAACCAAGAACCAGCCCATATTCATTTCAGGGTCATGGAAAAAACTGCCTGCATTATGTATTTGAACTGGCCGGGAAATATGGCATCAAGGTCATCTCCATGGAGGTAACCCATGAAACGCATATAGAAGAAATACATTCTGTCCTTGAACAAACCGGACACCCAACCGGCATCATGCTTCAGATTGGAACCCGTAACACACAGAACTTCGAGTTACTCAAGAGCGCCGGCCGGCAAAAAAACTTTCCCGTCCTGCTTAAACGTGGTTTTGGTATCACCCTGGAAGAATCGCTTAATGCGGCCGAGTACCTGGCCAGCGAAGGTAATTCCCATATCATATTTGGTTTGAGAGGCATGAAAACCAACATGGGTGATCCACATCGAAACTTTGTCGATTTTGCCCACGTTCCGGTTGTAAAGAGATTAACCAGAATGCCCGTGTGTATTGATCCTTCACATTCGGTCGGCACACGTGAACGCGGTGCGGACAATATCCTGGATGTCATGCACGTTACGGCTCAAGGCGTTATTGCAGGCGCAAACATGATCCTGGTAGATTTCCATCCAGACCCTGGCAAGGCACTGGTTGATGGCCCGCAGGCACTGACCCTGGCCGAGCTTCCCTACTTCATTGAAGACGTGAGGATAGCCGAAAATGCCTACCAGAACAGAATAAAGCTGGCAGAAAAATACAGGAACACACTTTGACCCCGGGTAAAAGGCCTGACGCTCACCCATATCATATAACAAACATAACCTGGATGAGGCTCTGGAAAATGCGGCTTTTTGCATACTTCGATTTATTACCTGGATATATTATCGCAGAGGCGCTGAGGACGCGGAGTTATTTATTATCTGAAACTCTTTTACTTGAAATGTAAGCGACAAGTACGCTTTGGGCTAACCCGCAATCCGGACATGGAACCGGTATGGCCGAATCAAGACCGTCTGCCGCACGGACGCGGCAGCCGAGCCGCCATGGATGGCATGTTTTGCGTGTCTTGATTCGGCCATACCGGTTCCATGTCCTCACATTGTTATGTGCTTCATAAAGTTAACGGGACATTAGCAGTGCATGAATATATAGCAAACATCCTCTGCATTTCCGGTATTCAGATAGACAAAAGATATATAATGCAGAAACACACCCAATAATAACCGGGCAAGCGCTGTCAGACAGGATTCACATCTGTACTTTTACCGTATATGAACAGACTGAAGTCTGTCACGGTTTAATTGCAACCATAACATGGCAATGATCGGTGTTGCCGATGGCAACCTGCCATCGGTAAACAAGGTATTGATTTCATCATATTTGAAAACATGGACCTTGATATTTTCGCCTTCATCCCTGAGCCCGTGTACTCCACCTGCATTCCCTGAATCGATATGTGCATAAACCAGTTGAATCCGATCTGATGTGTTGGCCGGGTTAACGTGATAGTTCATGACAGGTTCGATGTGCATCACAGTCAGGCCGGATTCCTCATACACTTCCCTGCGCACAACATCCTCGATTGACTCACCTTCCTCCTGGTAGCCCGCCACCAGTTCATACACCCAGGCACCTTTCCCGTATTCGATAACCCCGATACGAAATTGCTCAACAAGAACCACGCTGTCCTCTTTCGGGTCATAGAGCAGCACGGCCACTGCATTACCATGATGAAACATTTCCCGTTCAATGGAGTCTGACATACCCCCTTCAAAAAGAGAATGCTGCAAGGTATATTTTTCCAGTGTAAAAAAGCCCTGATAACGCTTTTCACAATTTTCTATGTCAATTTTATAATTCAACAGATTTAATCCCTGAAATTAGTGAATTGCACCGGCATGCCCAGGTTCATCTCTTTTATCTCCTGCATTGCACGCTGCAGGTCGTCGCGTTTTTTTCCGCTTACCCTGACCTGCTCCCCCTGGATCGCCGACTGTATTTTCATCTTTGACTGCTTGAGATGCTTTACAATCTTTCTGGAAATATCTGCATCCAATCCTTCAAGAACTGCAATTTTAAGCTTGACCCGGGAACCGACAGGTTCAATCTCGTCAGGCTTCAAACAGTCAATATCAATACCACGCTTTACCAATTTGGTATTGAGGATATCCTGCATCTGTTTTATCTGAAAATCACTTCCCGTAGACAAAAGAATTTCTTTATCATTAATATCAATTTTTGAGTCAGTACTCCTGAAATCAAAACGGGTCATGATTTCCCTGTTTGCCTGATCTACGGCATTTTTTAACTCGAATTTTTCCACCTCGGAGACTACATCAAATGAAGGCATTTTACCTGCTCCTGTAATACACACATTCAATCACTGCTGTCCTGTCAGCCTGTAAGGAATATGGTTGAACCCACGACTGTACCGTTAACATATAACGAATATAGTTGAAATGTAAGCGGCAAGTGCGTTTCGGGCTAACCCGCAATCCGGACATGAAACCGGTAAGCCGGACCAAGACACGCAAAACACGCCATCCATGGCGGCTCGGCTGCCGCGTCCGTGCGGCAGACGGTCTTGATCAGGCTTACCGATTCCATGTCCTCACATTGTTATGTGCTTCATA
>DRJK01000084.1 GCA_011052215.1 Gammaproteobacteria bacterium | reverse complement strand
TTGACGCAATCCAGGAACTGGCCAGGTACGTTGAATCCAGCGAGACCATGATGCAGGAACTGGTTGGTTTAAGTAAAGGTATTGGAGAGATTGTAACCGGTATTCGCAGTATTGCAGAACAGACCAACCTGCTGGCCTTGAATGCCGCAATAGAGGCTGCGCGGGCGGGTGAGGCCGGACGAGGTTTCGCCGTGGTGGCAGATGAGGTACGCAGCCTTTCCCAAAAGGTACAGAACGAGACCGACGCCATTGAAAGACGGGTGACTGATTTGCAGAATGGCGTTAGCAAGGCATCGGGCGAAATGATTATCAGTCGCGAGTGTGTCGGCAAAAGCGTTGTGTTGTCAACAAAGGTCGGGGAGTCACTCGCATCCATTTCAGGTACCATCAGCACAATTGTTAATCTGAATGAAAAAATTGCCTGCTCAACACAATCACATAGTCAGAAGGCCGTAGAGATACATGCCGGGTTGAAATCCATACACACTGCTGCCGTGGACTCCGCGGAGTCGGCCAGGGTGGCTTCGACCGTGGGTAGTGAGTTTTCAATACTGGCCCGTCAATTGCAGGATCTTGTCAGTCAATTCCTGTTGCCCGAGAAAGGTCAGGAGGAAAAGGTATTGTTACAGAAGGTAATAGAGGTAAGAAAGGAGCTCTGTGTCGAGGAGGATTCAGAAGAGGGTGATATTGTCTTGTTCTAGATCGTTTTTTATAGTGCTTCAGACGCAAAATCCGCCAGCCTTGACCTCTCCCCGCGAAGCAGAGTGATATGACCGCTGTGTTCCCAGTCCTTGAAACGGTCTACGACATAGGTCAGTCCGGAAGAGGTTTCTGTCAGGTAGGGTGTATCTATCTGGGCAATATTGCCCAGGCAGATGACCTTGCTGCCAGGGCCTGAACGCGTTATCAGGGTTTTCATCTGCTTGGCGGTAAGGTTCTGTGCCTCATCGATAATAATCAGTTTGTTCAGAAAGGTTCGGCCACGCATAAAATTAAGTGAACGGATTTTAATCCGTTGCTGTAAAAGATCGTTCGTGGCCGCCTGTCCCCAGTTGCCGTTTTCTTCTGTTTGGGTCAGTACTTCCAGGTTATCCATCAGGGCACCCATCCAGGGTGTCATTTTTTCCTCTTCGGTTCCCGGCAGGAAACCGATATCTTCACCGACCGGAACGGTTACCCGTGTCATGATAATTTCACTGTAAATTCCGGCCTCCAGTGTTTGTTCCAGGCAGGCTGCCAGTGTCAGCAGGGTCTTTCCTGTTCCTGCCATTCCGACCAGCGTGACAAAATCAATTTCCGGATTCATCAGCAGGTTCAGGGCATAATTTTGTTCCTTGTTGCGGGCATGTATACCCCAGACGGTGTTGGAGGTTTGCTGGAAATCACGAATGACTTCAATCACAGCGCGGTCATTATCGTGTGAGCAGACGCGATAATTGAACCCCGGGTCGCTGTCCATATTCAGAAATTCACTGGGATGCCAGTTTTGTACTTCCGGGCCCTGCAACTCGTAATAGGTATGGCCATCTTCTGTCCATGATTTCATCTCCTTGCTGTGTTTTTCCCAGAAATCAGGGCTTAATGTGCGCGCACCGCGATAAAGGAGTTCGATATCTTCTAGCACCTGGTCGTTGTAATAGTCTTCAGCATGAATGCCCAGAACCGTAGCCTTGATGCGCAGGTTGATGTCTTTTGAGACGAGTGTGATCGTTTTGTCCTGGTGGGTCTCACGCAGGAAAATAGCTACGCTCAGGATGCTGTTGTCATTCTTTTCCCCGGGCAGGATGTCAGGGATAGTGTCCTTGATCGAGCTGGTCTGGAAAAACAATTTCCCGCAAGCCATGGACTGGTCCAGCCGACCCTGTTCCAGGCTGAGGCCCTGCTTGATATCATCTGCGCCGCTGTCAGATAACAACTCATCAAGAAAACGGCTCGTTTGTCGTGCACTTCGTGCCACCTCGGATGTGCCTTTTTTCATATTATCCAGTTCTTCAAGCACGATCATGGGTAAAAAAATATCATGCTCCTGGAATCGAAAAATGGACGTTGGATCATGAAGCAATACATTGGTGTCAATAACCAGCAGACGCTTGCCGAGGATTTCCTTTTTGGTCATAATTGTTTTTTTGTCTCTGTATGTCGGGTTAATATTATATAATGTAAATGCAAGGGTTCAGTGGTAAATATTTTTATCCTGGTACATTCTGTAGTGAAAAGTTTAAATTACAATACAAATAGCTTCACGACTGCCCCGTTAATTTTATGAAGCACATAACAATGTGAGGACATGAAACCGGTAAGCCTGATCAAGACCGTCTGCCGCACGGACGCGGCAGCCGAGTCGCCATGGATGGCATGTTTTGCGTGTCTTGATCAGGCTTACCGGTTTCATGTCCGGATTGCGGGTTAGCCCGAAACGCACTTGCCGCTTACATTTTAACTATATTCGTTACATGTTAACGGGACAGTCGTGAAATAACTTATACTATTTTAGTCTCTGGACCCTGGTTAGTTTTGTCTTCTTTATTCAACTGTTTGACTGCGCGCAGGACTTCATCAACATGTCCGTCAACCTTGACCTTGCGCCATTCTTGCCTGAGTTTTCCCTGCCCGTCAATCAGGAATGTGCTGCGTTCTATCCCGCGTACCTGTTTGCCATACATATGTTTCATTTTTATTACATCAAAAATATTGCACAGGGTTTCCTCGTTGTCCGAGATCAGGTCAAATTTGAAGCCCTGTCTGGATCTGAAGTTATCATGGGATTTCAAGCTGTCTCTTGATACACCGAGGACCACGGTGTTCTGGCGTTTGAATTTTAACAGGTTGTCATGGAAGTTCTGTCCCTCACGCGTACACCCGGGGGTGTTGTCTTTCGGGTAAAAATAAAGTACAACATTTTTACCCTTCAGGCCGGACAAACTGATTTGTTGTTCACTTGTAGCGGGTAATTTAAATGCAGGGATTTTCTTCCCGAGCACGACATGTGCCATATCCTGTTTTCCTTTTTCGTCTGAGGTGTTGTGGAGATGCTTATGATTTGAGAGGTTCCAGTACGGCATCCAGATTAAGATTGTCACAGAAGTCCATGAACGATTCACGTAAATCAGCAATTTGTATGTCAGCCGGTATGCCGACTTCAATATGAACAGAAAACATGGGTGTACCCGTGTGAGCGGCCGCGTAATTACTGGTGGTCAACTCTTCTATGTTGATTTTACGCGTTGAAAAGAAATTAGCCAGATTGTTGACAATACCGGGGTGGTCGATGGAGATGACATCTGCAACATACGGAAGTGCCTTTCCGGGGCGTTGACGTGGTTCGGTACTCTTTGCGACTATGGTCATGTCCAGCTTTTCCTGGAGGCCTGGCATCTGGCTTTCCAGTTTGGCGACCGTGTTCCAGTTACCCGAGACCAGGAGCATGATGGCAAATTCCCCACCGAGTACACTCATGCGACTGTCTTCGATATTACATTCCTGGTCTGAAATATATTTTGAGAGTTCATCAACAATGCCCGGGCGATCACTGCCCAATGCGGTTATAACCAGGTAATTCTTCATGATAACCTCTCAAATAAAATGTTTTCTACCTGCCCTCTCTTCCCCAGGGAGACGGATGATGACCACGACGGCCCAATGTCGTGGAGTACACTAGAGTATATCGGATAAGTCAACAGAGCGTAACTTTTCGGCGGCATCTTCAGGACTGATGGTGTTGACGAACAACCCTGATCCGAGTTCGAATCCACTGGGTATGCTGGTTCGCGGGCAGATTTCCAGGTGCCAGTGATAACTGGGTGAGCAATCATTATAATCGCTGCCGTGTGGTATGGAATGCAAAAAGTAATTGTATTGGGCCCCGCCAATAACCTGCTCCAGGCGGGCCATGCTTTTCTTGAGAACCTCGGCAAATGCCTGGAGCTCATTTTCGGGGGCACGCATGTAGTCCGCCTCATGGTTCAGGGGCAGTATATGGATTTCCCACTCGTAACGGCTGGCAAAGGGTTTGATCGCAACGAAATACTTGTTTTTTTCAATGACGTATTGTCCAACATTGATTTTCCTGCGTACTTCACCGGATTCCCTGTCATAAATGGTAGCCTCATAGGTCAGTGCTTCATCTATCAGGGAGCAGAAAATACAGCGATGATGTTTTTTATAGTATTTGCTGCTGTTGTGTACCTCGTTATAGAGGTTTTCCGGAACAACGGGCATCGCAATAATCTGACTATGGGTGTGCGGAATGCTGGCACCCGCAGCCGGACCGAAGTTCTTGAAGGCAAGAACGTACTTGAGTCGTGGATCAGAGTTATACAAATCACTCATACGATCCTGGTAGCTTTTGAAAACCATCGCCAGGTGATCGATATCCATTTCATGGATGGCAATGCCATGTGACGGGTGATCAATAATGACCTCGTGGCGACCGTATCCCTCGATGGTTTGTTGCAAGCCAAAGGTCAGGTTATCCTGGGTATTGTCTTCGCCCAGAACCGGGTAGAGGTTTTCTACAACCCGGATATTCCAATTATTTTCATCGGGATAGGCCGTGATAGTTGGCGGTGTCTTGTCTTCATTGCCACGGCAAAAGGGGCAGGTTTCCACATGTTTACGGGTATCCCTGGGTGCCGGGTCTTCCTGTTTTCTCGGGCGCATACCCCTGGCGGTTGCGACCAGGACCGAATTGCAGGGGACGATCGGGTCGATGCGTATTTCACGTATGCTTTTATCTTCGTGTGACATTCTAACTTCCTGATTGTGTTCTAACCCGTATTTGCTGAGATATGCGGGTTAGCCAGACTAGATTATAGTAAGGTTCCTGTCAAAAATGGATATTTTCTGAATAGACGCATAGTTACTGCACTCCCGTTAACTTTTGAAGCGGGCATCAATGTGAGGGCATGAAACCGGCATAGCCAGATAAAGACCGTCTGCCGCAGGGATGCGGCAATCGAGCGGCCATGGATGGCGTTTTTTGCGCGTCTTGATTTGGCTATGCCGGTTTCATGTCCGCAATGCCCTGTTTAGCTCAAAACCGACTTGCGGTTTACGTTTCAGCTATATTTGTTGTGGGCTAACGGGGCAGCAGTGTCCCATTGTCTTGATTTATGGGAATGCCGGGGTTTTTCACCCTCTCTGCGTGCATATGTCTTGTCCCTTCAAGCCGATCTAGGTAACATTGCCTGACTGACAAAGCGGAGAAAAGATGATGTTCCACGGTAGTATGGTAGCCCTGGTAACGCCTATGCATGAGGGTGGTGAGCTGGATTACGAGTCAATAACCAGGCTGGTAGAGTTCCACATCGAAAATATGACCGATGGCATTGTGGTGGTTGGCACAACAGGTGAATCCGCCACCCTTGACCAAAAGGAGCACTGTGATCTGATACGGAATGTGGTTAATCGGGTGAGGGGACGGATCCCGGTTATTGCCGGTACGGGCGCCAATGCAACCAGTGAGGCAATTCATCTGACCCGTTGTGCCATGGAGGCCGGTGCCGATGCCTGCCTGCTGGTTACCCCTTATTACAATAAACCGACCCAGGAAGGTTTATATCTGCATTACAAGGCGGTCGCAGAGGCCGTTCCTGTTCCCCAGATTCTGTATAATGTCCCCGGCCGTACCGCCTGCGACATGTTACCGGAAACGGTGGAGAGGTTGTCTCATATCCCGAATATCATCGGGCTCAAGGAGGCAACGGGGGATCTGGACAGGTTGAAACAAATCATGGGCCTGTGTGGTGACCGTCTGGATCTGTATAGTGGCGATGATGCAACGGGCAGGGAATTTATACTGGCAGGTGGCAGAGGGGTTATCTCGGTTACCAGCAATATTGCCCCCCGGGCAATGCATGAGCTGTGTGAAGCTGCGCTGGCCGGCGATGCCGATAAGGCGCTGCAAATAGATAGCAGACTGGCGCTGTTACACAAGAACTTGTTTCTTGAGACAAGCCCGATACCGGTAAAGTGGGCCCTGTATGAAATGGGCCTGATGTCAGAAGGGATTCGTTTGCCATTGACGGTGCTTGATGAACAATACCATGAACCCGTACGTCATGCCTTGAGGCAGGCCGGGGTCATGCAATAAGATTTTAACAATTCAGGTAAATCATGAGATCAAAATATAATGCAGTTCCGCCAGTATTGGCAGTTTCACTGATGTTGGCATTATCTGCCTGTTCATACTTTAATAAGTTGTTGCCGAGCAATAAAGATATTGATTACAAAGGTTCGACGCAACAAAAACCGCTTGATATTCCTCCAGACCTGACACAGCCTGCTCAAAATAATTCAATGGACGTCCCTGATCTGGATCAGGGGGCCAACACCTATTCTGCCTATCATGGTCACCAGGATAAAACACGATCAAAAAATTCTGCCAGTGGTTCGATTCAGCCCGATGTCCGTTATCGTCATGAAGGCACACTGTCGTGGCTGGAATTAAAGGGAACACGGCAACAGGTCTGGCCTTTGGTACGTGAATTCTGGATGCAGAAGGGGTTTGTGCTTGTCGTAGACAAACCGAAGCTGGGTATCCTGGAAACAGAGTGGGCCGAGAACAGGGCTAAAATCCCGCAGGATACAGTCACAAAATTTATCGGCTCTGTGTTAGGTGGCCTCTATTCGACAGGCACACGTGACAAGTTCAGGGTACGTCTCGAACCGGGGGCAAAAAAAGGGGTGCTGGAGCTGTTTGTTGCACACCAGGGTATGGTTGAGAATATTGTCGGGGACATAACATCATCCGAAGGCACGGTGTGGGAGCATCGGCCATCTGATCCGGGTCTTGAGGCAAAAATGCTTAAGCTCATGATGGTTTATCTGGGTATACAGCAGAAGCAGGCAGCAACAATAATTGCCAGCAAAAAGGATCGTCAGCCCAACGCCTTTCTGCAACGCAATGAACAGAATCAAGGTTCATTGGTTCTGAAAAATGAATTCGCAAGGGCCTGGAGACTGGTGGGTCTGGCGCTGGACAGGGTCAGCTTCACCGTCGTTGACCGTAATCGCTCAAAAGGGATCTATTTTGTCAGGTACAGTGATCCCGATATAGACCGTAATCCGGGTTTCTTTGCAAAGCTTTGGTCAGGTAAAAAGGAAGAGGAAAAAGATCTGTATCAGGTGAAGTTGACAGCAGATCAGAATACGGTGCGTGTTGTTATCAGAGATGACAAGGGCGAGCCAGCCAATGCATCGATTTCTGAACGCATCCTCAAGCTTTTATTCGAGCAGTTGAAATAGAAAGGTTAAAAAGTATCTGAATGACATTACGCTTTGCATCTTTGGGTAGCGGGAGCAAAGGTAACGCCACGCTGGTTGAGTCTGGCAATACCTGCCTGCTTCTGGACTGTGGTTTTTCCACGCGTGAAGTCGAAAAAAGACTGACGCGACTGGACAGATCAGCCGAGGGTATTACAGCAATTCTGGTGACGCATGAACATACCGATCACGTCAATGGTGTGGGCCGGTTATCCCGCAAGTACCGGATCCCGGTTTACATGACATCCGGAAGCTGGGCGCAGTGCCGGACACGTGAGGAATATCCTTTTATCACGCTGATCAGCAGTCATGTGGATTTTAATATTGAAGGTCTTGAAGTCAGGCCTTATCCCGTACCACACGATGCACAGGAGCCCGTTCAATTTGTTTTTTCAGATGGCCTCCATTCCCTGGGAGTGCTGACCGACAGTGGCTCGGTCACACCGCATATAATCAATATGCTCGATGGGCTGGATGCGCTGTTACTTGAGGGAAATCATGATATTGGTATGCTGATGGACGGGGATTATCCGGAGTACCTGAAGAACCGGGTATCGGGGCGACTCGGTCATCTGAGTAATGCACAGGCAGCAGGGTTACTGGGCAATATCGATTGCGGCAATTTGCAGCATATTGTTGCAGCGCATCTGAGTGAGAAGAATAATCATCCTGACCGGGTTATTGCGTCATTCTCGGATGCCCTGAACTGTTCTGCCGACTGGGTAGAACTGGCCTCACAGGAAACCGGATTTGACTGGAAGGAACTGGCTCAATAGTTACATTAACCGGGACAGACGACGAATTGTTATGCATGCCCTGTCACTGATCAGACT